>BIFV01000118.1 GCA_003990955.1 Sporomusaceae bacterium FL31 | reverse complement strand
TTGAAACTTTCATTTAACAAAATCATCACTTTTCCTTTGGTAATTCTTATTAAATTTTACCAATGGTTTATCTCGCCTTTACTTCCAAAGAATTGCAGATATGAGCCTACATGTTCGCATTACATGGTAGAATCTCTGCAGGTTCACGGTATTTTTAAAGGATTTTGGCTGGGTGTGAAAAGAATTTCAAAATGTCATCCTTGGGGCGGAAGCGGCTATGACCCTGTTCCTCCAAAAAAATAAACTATTCAATAATAAACAAATAAAAATGAGTACTATCCTCTTTCGAACTTATCTTGTGGCATTTGCATTGATCTCTCAGTGCTTTTTCTCGCAATATTACAAAGATGGCTTATCCGACGGAACTTTAAAAGTAAATTCGCAGGATATTCCGGTAAAGATTTTTGCAACTTCAGAACCTATGGAGCTGGATTCTTTTGCACAGGTTAATAAAAATCCGAACACTTTAGTTATCCTGAATAAATCTAATGTTGAAAAATCACATTTTATCAGCAGCTCGATGATTCTGGCCAATTATAAAAATGCAAAATATGAGTTTTTAGATAAAGATTTTAAGTTAATAGAAAACGTTTCTTTAACTGCAGACAATATCGAAACCTTAAAATATATTGTAAGAACTGAAAAACCAATTTCCTCAGCTGATAACGTTTCTTTAGAGACCCCTTTTAAAATCTGGGATCCAACGTCAGGAATTGAACTAGGTCC
>BIFV01000117.1 GCA_003990955.1 Sporomusaceae bacterium FL31 | reverse complement strand
AAAAATTATCAGGTGAGAAATGAGAAAGTAAGAATCGGACTTTTTGTACATGAGCTGCTTTCAAAAATCAATACCGAAAAAGACATTGATAAGGTTTTGGAAACGTATGTTCTGGAAGGTCAGATTACGCTCGAAGAAAAAGCAAACATTAAAGACGATCTCAAAAAAATCATTCATCAATATTCAGAATTTTTCGATGAAAAATGGAAAGTGATCAACGAAAAAGACATCATGATTTCGGAAAGAGGAATCAGTAGAATTTACCGTCCCGACAGAATTTTAAAAAGCGATGAAGGCTATATTATTGTAGATTTTAAAACCGGAATGGAAACCGAAAAGAACGATAAACAAATCGAAACCTACAAATCTGTTTTAGAAAATCTGGGAATGAAGGTGATTAAAACACAGCTGATTTATCTGTAAAATAAAAAGTTTCGGCGGCACTTTTGGTGCCGCCGAAACTCACAATTTCAAAAATATATTTTAAGCTGTGGGATCTGCTACAAAAACTCTTT
>BIFV01000116.1 GCA_003990955.1 Sporomusaceae bacterium FL31 | reverse complement strand
TAAGAAAACCAATATTTATTCGTTTTACATTTTAAATGATATTTAATGAGGAAGTATCTTTTTATAATCCCTTTATTTTTCCATCATACTTTTTCTAGTCAGCAATCCAAAAAAACGCTGCCTTGTTATGATCTTACGGAAGTTTTAAAAGTTGAGCCGACTCCGCTTTATAAACCACATTTAGATGCTTCAAAAAGTTTTAATGTGAAACTTCTGAAAACCACATCAACCGTTCAGAAATATATCAATAGCGGGAAATTTCATTCCATCAAAAAATCAGGAAAAGGCTTTAAGGTTCAGAAATTAGATTACAGCAGAGCCTGGATGGTTTCTAAAGGAAAGGCGACTTTAGAAAAAATCGGGGCAAGATTCAGTAAAGAAACAAAAGGTCATACTTTTACAGTTTCATCGATTACCAGAACACTTGAAGATCAATGCAGGTTGAGAAGAGTAAATTCTAACGCAAGTTTAGGGATTAGTTCGCATAATTACGGTAATTCATTCGATATTTCTTATGTAAGATTTAATGGTGTTTTAAAGAATAATCCAAAAATGGAAGCTGCATTAGAAAAGGTGTTAAAATACTATGCGGATGCAGGGCGCATTTATTACATTAAAGAAAAACAACAGAGCTGTTTTCATGTGACGGTGAGAAACTATTAAATAATTATTATTTATTCATGGGATGTTTGCGTAGTTTAGGCAGATTCAATAATTTTATGCACAGAAATTAAAAACCATCTTTATGAAT
>BIFV01000115.1 GCA_003990955.1 Sporomusaceae bacterium FL31 | reverse complement strand
AATAACAGCGTTTTCCACGCCCATTCAGATGTTTTTGTAAATATTGCTAAAGGAATTATTTCCGGGATTGGGCCAAATGGCAGAGCAGGATGGGCAGTGGTACATATTGCACCAAGTGAATGGTATATGCATATCGGAACACCAACAGATATGATTGGTCTTACAGTAGGATTCGGAAGTTTTTCTCTGCAGTCGGGAAGTTATTTTATGGTTGGAAACCGTATTCCGGGAAGTCCGCCACCACCGCCAGAAGTTGCTGAAATCCTCGGATTGCAGATAGACGATATTGACTATATGAAAAACCTCAACGCTTTGGGAGAAGGTAAAGGTTTTGCATTCGGAACACACCTTAAGTTCGATACAGGAGATATGACCGCACTATTTCTTTATGCAAGATTCCAGGCCGGCTTGGGAACAGATATTATGCTGAAGGATTATGGTGATGCCAAATGTTCAAATAGAGGTGGAGACCAGATCGGGATCAACGGGTGGTATGCGAATGGACAGGCTTATGTTTACCTTCAGGGAGAATTGGGAATTAAAATAAAATTATGGTTTATTAAAAAGAAAATTCCAATCATTAAAGCTGGTGTCGCTTCACTTCTTCAGGCGAAAGGTCCAAATCCATATTGGGTAAGAGGATATCTTGGTGGATACTATAATTTGCTTGGAGGAATGATTAAAGGAA
>BIFV01000114.1 GCA_003990955.1 Sporomusaceae bacterium FL31 | reverse complement strand
AATCCAACCTCATCTGGGGACGCGGTGCCCAGGGAAAAGTGGTTGCATTGATCATTTCTTCACGATAAAACGGGTGGCTGAACATTTCCAGACCGAGCATCACAATATTATTTTAGATAATTCTGAGTTAGCTCAGAGCTTAACTCTAGCTGCTGAAGCTCGCGATTTGCCGGGGATGGCGGATATCGATACGTCACTTTATTTGTTCTCCCGGGAAATTAAGAAAGGAGCTACTGTTGCTTTATCAGGAGAATGTGCCGATGAAGTCTTTGGTGGTTATCCTTGGTTTTATCGTGAAGAAATGA
>BIFV01000113.1 GCA_003990955.1 Sporomusaceae bacterium FL31 | reverse complement strand
TTAGAAATAACATGGTTGTTGATATGCTGGATGTTGCACCACAGGATAAAGCAGAGTTTACTGCGCTGTATAACGAGTATTTAGACAATCAGAAGAAAATAAAAAGTCAGTTCGATTCAAATTTTGATCCGGCAAAACTTACAGAAGAAGAAGCAAAAGCAAAACTTCAGCAAAGTTTTGATGTGGGGCAAAAATTATTCGACAATAGAAAAAAGTATGCTGAGAAGATGCAGACTGTGATTCCTTGTCAAAAAGTCTTGAAGCTTTTTCAATCTGAGGGTATGATGAGAGATAAAATGAATGAAAGAAGACCTCATGGCGGGAAAAAGAATGCTTCAGAATCGAAGCAAACTCCATAATAGTTTATTTTTTTAATGTTGGACGACTCTTGCAATTTATTGTGAGAGTCGTTTAATTTTTAGGAAATATCTATTTTTGTAAAAAAATAATTATGAAAAAAGTATTTCAGATTATATTCTCTTTTGTAGTAATTTTATCATTTGCTCAAGCAACAGAGGCTATCAAATTTAGAGGAAATATTACCAGATTTGACGGTGTTACTTATAAAGGATTTAAGGTTTTAGATCAAAGACAAGATAAATCAATCGGTAATATTCCTTTTGGAGAAAATAAAGAAATGAAAGAAGTTGTTTTTCCTACAACTCCAAGTAATGATTTTCAAGCTTGGTTTGATAAGGGTA
>BIFV01000112.1 GCA_003990955.1 Sporomusaceae bacterium FL31 | reverse complement strand
GATCCGCGGAACCGGGACAGCACTTTCCGCGAGGGCTCGCTGAACGGTCACTTCCCGACCCATGTCGTGAGCAGTCTCCAGACGGTGACCGATCGGCGGACGACGCAGAATCCATCTTCTCGACTTACTCGCCAACTCGAACGTCAGGTTGGATCGACCGCCTGCCAATAGTCGCACAGTCAGTTCCTCGCCCGTACCCAACTCGCCCATCTCGACCAACCTGGACCGAACCAAGTCGGCGTTGAACTGCTCGCTCTCCGCTATTGATTCAACCTCATTCATTACAACGTCCTCATCCCATAGTCCGTTACTCGACGCCACAACGCACCACACCCGCACCGGCGGGCAGGTCGGGCCGAACCAAAACCTTCACGTGCTCTATCTCGTCACCCGCGGCCGGGCGCAGCGCAGAGAACACCTCACTCACCGCATCCAGCCCGGCAAAGCCCGTGACCATCAATCCCGGATCGAAACGACGCTCCACGATATGTTCGAAAGTTCGGGAAAAC
>BIFV01000111.1 GCA_003990955.1 Sporomusaceae bacterium FL31 | reverse complement strand
GGCTAAGCTTTACATTTTGGCGAAGCGCATCCACTATTGAAGTTTATACGTTTAATGCAATTTGGGTCATCTTTTTTTTAATATTTTCTGTAAAGTCATTAAAGAAGCCATCTCTGAAAAATTTACTTCTGTCTGGTATTTTTTTAGGAATAAGCATGTGGGTGCATATCCAAAATATTATGCTAATCCCTGCCTATCTTGTACTTCTCTATCAGGTTAGAAATTCTAGAAAAAATATTTTTATTTCAGCCTCTTCATTTACATTGATTTTTGGCGCAATGTTTCTCGTTAATCACTTAGCTGGTCTACACATAAAATATACTTTTATTACCGGAACAGGAACTTGGATAGAAGATACTTTCAAGCAAGGACCTTCAGAATTACTGAAAGATCTTTTAAAATCATTTCTTTTCTTGGTTTATAACTTCAATATTTTTTTGATTTTTATTCCTTGGGGAATACATGATATTTTTAAAAATTATAAAACCCTGTTTCCTTTTATTGCAATTTCTTTTTTATTTACTTTTGGTTTTGCTACATTTTATGCAGTATCAGACAATTACGTTTTTTTTATTCCTAGTTATTTTATTGTTATTATCATGATTGGTCTTGGGA
>BIFV01000110.1 GCA_003990955.1 Sporomusaceae bacterium FL31 | reverse complement strand
CCTTTCAGAAATATATGTGCAATATCTGAAGGGGTGAAATCTGAATATTCGTCAATAAAAAAATCGTCATATCCATTTCCGGGAATATTGAAGCAGATTACAGTATATTTATTTGTATCAATCACCTCATTTTCGCCAATCAATTGTTTCCACCAACCTTTTTCTCCGGCAACATTTGAGTTTCCGGTTAAGGCATGGTTCACTAAAATAATGGGTGCTGAAAAGAGCTCTTTCCCGAAAAGCTGGTAGCTTAACGGGATATGATATTCTCTTTGAGAATCGGTTTTGTACAAAAAATTAATATGTTGCAGTTCTGTTTTCAATTTTATAATTATTAAAAAATAAATTTGAAAATGCCATGAGAATGGCTGAAAAGAACTTCAGTAAGTTATCTGTCCAAAATAATTATTTGGTAGAACGTAGCACCTTCTCTGCTTGCGCAAAGGGTTGCTAAGGTTTCACAGGGTCTAATCCCTCAACCTTTCTTGATAACATTTTCAATATGTAAATGAACGAATGGTGCAAAGATAAAACTTTTTATTTTAAAAATTAAAAAAAATTAACAAATAATATA
>BIFV01000109.1 GCA_003990955.1 Sporomusaceae bacterium FL31 | reverse complement strand
GGATTTAGGCCATCATTTACCCAATTCAAATATTGAGCAAATCGTTGCAACGTTGATGTACAAAGGAAAATTGGGAGGTTTCCATTTCAATGACAGCAAATATGGAGATGATGATTTAACGGTGGGTTCCATCAAACCTTATGCTTTGTTCTTGATTTTCAATGAATTGGTGTACGGAATGGAAAACAATCCGAATAATCCTTATCCGGCCTGGATGATTGATGCAAGTCATAACATCAAAGATCCTTTGGAAGATTTACTACAATCTTTAGAAGCTATTTTGATCGCTTATGCACAAGCACTTTTGGTGGATCAGAAAGCTTTAAAAGATGCTCAACAAAATAATGACGTCGTTCGTGCGCAGGAAATTTTACAAAATGCTTACAGAACAGATGTCCGTCCTTTATTAAGAGCGGCAAGATTACAAACCGGGGCGGCTTTAGACCCGATTTCAACTTACAGAAACCTGAAAGTAAGAGAAAATTTAATCTCTGAAAGAGGTTTAAATGTAAAAGCAACAGGATTATAAACCTGTTTTAAATTTGA
>BIFV01000108.1 GCA_003990955.1 Sporomusaceae bacterium FL31 | reverse complement strand
ACAGTTGGAACATTCAGTAAATCCTGATTACAACGGATTTGGTTTAGAATCTGTAGAATTGGAAAATCCCGTGTTGAAAGGAGCAAGGTATTACGGTTATAAAGGATAAATAGAAAAGCATCTCTTTTGAGGTGCTTTGTTTTTAAAATAAACAATATGAGAAATTTAATTTATCTGATTATAATTTTTGCTTTCACTTCATGTGCTGAGAAAAGTAATGATTACGAAATTATATACACCTTTTTTGATGAACATAAAATAAGTGTGAAAAACCTTTCTTCAGAACCATTTTATCTAAAAGAAGGACTGAAATATTGGAAAGAAAAAGAGTTCAAAGATTTGAATTTTGAAATTATTAAAAATGAAAAATATAAGATTGATACTTCTTTAGTGAAAAATAAATACACCGATTCGAAATCTATTTTTTGTAAAACAAGAATATCGAAACCATTATTTTCAAAGGATAGAAAAAGAATACTTCTAGCTGTAGATGAAAATTGTGACTCAGATAAAAGTCTAACGATTTATTTACTTAAAAAAGATAAAGGAAAATATGTTTATGAAACTGATATTAATTCAACAAGAACTTATAGCCATTAGAATTAAATATGAAACATAATTTCATTCTGATAACTTTTCGGTGTCACTCCAACCAATTGTTTAAAAACCCTTGTGAAATAATTGGTATCAGAAAAACCGGTTTGAAAAGCGGTTTCCTTGATGCTGTTATTTAAAGCTAAAAGTTCTTTTGCCCTGTTAATGCGTTCCTGAAGAATAAAATCATTGGGTGAAGTTCCCAGTTCATCTTTAAACATTTTAAAAAAATTAGATTTGCTTACGTAAGCCAATTTCGCAATGCTGTCAATGGAAAGTTTTTGAT
>BIFV01000107.1 GCA_003990955.1 Sporomusaceae bacterium FL31 | reverse complement strand
AATTATCTCATTTATACCTTCCATCATTACAATCGGTCCCGTAACAATGAATACTATTAATTTCTTGTAATTAAGAAGTCGTGAATGCTTTATTGAATTAATCAAAATATTTGATAATCTACTCTTAAAACTACTGTCAAGTCTTCTCGAATAAATAATTTCAACACCACTTTCATTTCCCACATCATCACCCAAAATAATATCAGGAAAACCATTAGCATTAGACATCACATAATAAGAATTCGAATGATTCTCTAATAGCCACAATTTAACTTTTTCCTCAATATCATTATGAGTATTTGGGCTATTTAACAAATTATTTATACTAATCTCAGCGAGATTCTGCTCTTTTTCTTCGATTTCAAGCTCTTTCACAACAGTATCATTTGCACCAAACAGTCCTAACATTTCAGATAGCTTAATTATGTTAAATGATTTTTGAGGGGCTTTGGTTTTGAACTCTGTAATTAATTCAAATCTAGGATATAGAGCTTGGTTTTCACTTTGATAAAACCAATCTTTCTTCTCATCACCTGAAACAAATACAATGTCTTTATTATATTTTTGCGCTAAATCTAAAATTGTAAACCATATTAGTAAATCTCCAATTCCTTTATCTCCCTTATTTTCATCTTCAAATCCTGGAGG
>BIFV01000106.1 GCA_003990955.1 Sporomusaceae bacterium FL31 | reverse complement strand
GTCGATATGCCGGTCTGAGTGGTGAGCAGCGGGCCGCGCTTCGGCGTGAAAGCTTGCTCGCAGCAGGACTGGACGTGTTTGCAGCCGCGGGCAGGCAGGGTGCCACCATGACCGCCATCTGTGCGCATGCCAAGCTGACAGAGCGATATTTCTACGAGAGTTTCACCAGCAGGGACGAACTCCTCCAGCAGGTTTTCGACGGAATCGTCGACGAGGTGCGCGTGGCCGGAATGGCTGCACTCCGAACGACCGATGGGACACGGGAGGAGCGCGTGCGGAGCGCCATTGCTTCGTTCGTCAACATCCTGACGGACGATCCTCGAAAAGGGCGTGTCGCGATGGTCGGGTCGGTGGCTTACGAGCCGCTGCGCACTCACAGGCGGGGAGCGCTGCGTGGGTTCGCGCAGATGGTGGCCGACGAGGCTGCGCTCTTGTACGGCGATCGAGCTTGGCCTCCCCATCAGGGTGAGATCAACGGATTACTGTTCGTGGGCGGCCTGGCCGAATTGGTGACGGCCTGGCTCAACGGCGAAATCGACATCACGCCCGCTGAGATCGTGGATGCCGCAACCTTCCAATTCACATCCACAGC
>BIFV01000105.1 GCA_003990955.1 Sporomusaceae bacterium FL31 | reverse complement strand
ATCATATTTTATATATATAATCTTTTGTAATTTAGCACCATGGAATTAAGCATTGGAGAAATGGCACTTATTGCCATTGCAATTGTAGTTTTGTTTGGTCCGGATAAACTACCTCAAATTGCTCGCGACCTTGGAACGGGAGTGAGAAAAATGCGTGGCGCAGTAGAAGACATCAAAACTGAGATCATGAAAGAAACAGATAATCCTGTTTCTGAAATAAAGCGTGAGATCGAGAAAGTGAAAGATGCTGCAAAAGATTTTAACCCGATGAAGAATATCGAAGAAAATATTTTAAACGAACAATCTCCTGCAACAGAATTACCAAAAGTAAAACCAGCGGATGACGAAACTTACGAAGGACCGGTAAGCCGTTAAAATATGGAAGAAATTATTCAGGAAGATAAAAATCTTTTCCTTTACCTCAACAATTTAGGCGATACCCCGTTTGATCAGTTCTGGATGATGATTTCTGCAACGTGGATCTGGGTTCCGTTGTATGTAATACTTTGTTATCTTCTTTACAAAAATTTCAGATTAAAATCTCTGCTTTATATTCTCCTTTTCATCGCAATCGGAGTCACTGTTTCAGATCAGGTTTCAGGGATTTTTAAATATGGTGTTGCGAGACTAAGACCTTGTCATGACCCTTCAATTCAAAACGCATTGCGTATTGTAAAATGTGGAGGACAGTACGGTTTTTACTCTGCACATGCTTCAAATACTTTCTTTTTAGCAAGCTATTTAAGTTTTTTATTGAAAGATAAAATTAAATGGTTTCCTTATGCTATATTTGTCTGGGCTGCTGTTGTAGCTTACAGCCG
>BIFV01000104.1 GCA_003990955.1 Sporomusaceae bacterium FL31 | reverse complement strand
AAACGCTGAAAAACAATTTAGAAAATTAACGGCAAAGTTGAATTAAAATTAATTTAATCTAAAAAATATACAAGACATCAGTGATTCGCTGGTGTTTTTTTATTAAATATATCCCGTTGTGCATTTTGAATCTTTGTCTTTTGAAAATAAGTAAAATCAAAGATTAGATGTAGTCAAACGGCCTTATTTACCTTTATCTGAATTTTTTTATCCGCCGAGAGAGACAAAGTTTTTAAACTAAACGCTCTTTTTAAGATAAATAAAAGCATTTCATTTCGAAAAGAGATGAAATCGTTTGAATGTCAATTATTTATAAAATGTACAACGGTTTAAATATACCATCTCTATTATTTTAAATTGATAATTTCCATCGTCTTCATTCGGTTGAGAATAATTTTATTTTCGACACAGAATTAAATAGTCAAATCTTATTTTAATATAAAACTTTTCCCGAAATTCGTATTAAAATTCACACAATGCCACATACTATTACAAACAGAACGCCCAAGCCAAAATACGATGTAGTGCTGATCGGCGGAGGAATTATGAGCGTAACATTAGCTACTTT
>BIFV01000103.1 GCA_003990955.1 Sporomusaceae bacterium FL31 | reverse complement strand
CAATACCCGGCTCACCGGGCCCGAACTCGCCTTCATCATCGCCGACGCCACCCCGCACCTTCTGATCGCCGACGCCATGCACGTTGATGTGATCGAGACGATTCGGGACGAATTCGACGAATGCACCTGCGTACACATCGATTCGGAGGCCGTCGAGTCCGCCCGGGTCGCATGGGGATCGTACGAGAACCTTGCGGCAACACCTGATCCGACGGCCGACTGGGCCGCTGTCGGCGCCGAGGACACCGCGATCATTATGTACACCTCGGGGACCACCGGAACGCCCAAGGGCGTGAGGCTCAGCCACGGGAACCTGTGGTGGAACAACATCAACCTGCTCGGTCAATTCGATGTGCTCGAAGACGACGTCACGCTCGTCGTTGCACCGCTGTTCCATATCGCCGGGTTGAATGTCACCACGTTCACCACCTGGATGAAGGGCGGCCATGTGCTTCTGCATCGCCAGTTCGATCCCACCACGGTGCTGGAGGACATCGAGAAGTATTCGGTGACCACGATGTTCGGTGTGCCGGCGATGTTCACCGCACTCGATCAGCACCCTCGGTTCGAGTCTGCCGATCTGGACACCCTCCGATTGGTGATCTGCGGCGGCGCGCCGTCGCCCGAAC
>BIFV01000102.1 GCA_003990955.1 Sporomusaceae bacterium FL31 | reverse complement strand
AAAGAATTTGATTTACATAAAGTTCATAAAGCCGGAGCAAGATTCAGTAAAGAAAAATCTGAGTGGTTTAATCATCAATATATTCAAAAAACTTCTGATGAAGAATTATCAAATATTCTTAAAAATTCAGATTTAAGTTTAAATATTGACGATGAAAAATTATTAAAGATTATTCATCTGATGAAAGAAAGAGCGACTTTCCCGAAAGATATTTACGAAAACGGAAAATTTTTCTTTGAAGCACCTACTTCGTACGATGAAAAAGCTTCAAAAAAAGCTTGGAATGACGAAACTTCAAATCTTTTGACTGAATTTGCTGAAAATTTAAATTCAATCAATGATTTCGTTTCAGAAAACATCAAACAGAACTTACACGACTTTGCAGAAAACAAAGGTTTGGGAATGGGGAAAGTAATGATGCCTCTTCGTTTAGCTTTGGTAGGAGAATTGAAAGGACCAGACGTTCCGGATATTTTGGAACTCATTGGAAAAGAAGAAAGTATCGCCAGAATAAGCAATGCTGTAAATAATTTTAAATAGGTTTTCATAATTTTTCATACATTTGAAAGATTTAATTTACTTCAAGAATGGAATATTTAAGTTTCGAACTTCCTATAAAAGAGCTGATGGATCAATATCAAACATGTTCTTTGGTAGGAGAAGAAAGTGGTGTTGATGTAAAATTAGCATGCAGCCAGATCGAAGACAAGATCAGAGATACAAAAAAA
>BIFV01000101.1 GCA_003990955.1 Sporomusaceae bacterium FL31 | reverse complement strand
ATTGGTACTAAAATCAAAAAATTAAGAGATAAAGAAAATCTTTCCCAAAGCGAATTGGCTTTTGAACTTGGAATTTCTCAAGGAACTTTACACAACATTGAAAGTGGTAATTCAAAGAAAATAGATTTTTTATTAGTGAATAAAATCTGTCAGATTTTTAATAAAAATTTTGAATATTTTTTGGACTCAAAAACAGATAATACCATAAATCATCATCAACCAATTGATGAAATAAATATTTCTTCTGAAATTCTTTTTCAGCAATTTATAGACATTATACAAAAAAATAGAGATGACATTAATGAACTAAAAAAGAAATTAAATTCAAAGCATTAAGATAGATCCATTAAAACAATTATAAAGCTTTGAAACAGGTGCTTTTTCGTCTTCGAATAAAAAACTATTATAGATTTTATTTATCAGAAACTATTTTTTCAATAGACAAAACTATGTATATTTGCACTGTAAAATTAATCAAACAAAAAATTAGAAAATTATGTCTTTAGTAGGTAAAAAATTTCCAAACGTAACGATTGACGCAATGTCTGAAATGGGTGATGATCTTAAAATCAACATCTTTGAAGAAACTACAAAAAACCAACAAAAAGTGATTTTATTCTGGTACCCAAAAGATTTTACTTTTGTTTGCCCGACTGAACTTCACGCATTTCAAGAAGCTTTAGGTGAGTTTGAAAAAAGAA
>BIFV01000100.1 GCA_003990955.1 Sporomusaceae bacterium FL31 | reverse complement strand
TTCGAGGAAACCATTAATTAAAATAAAAAATACCGATGAATTTTTCCATCGGTAATTTTATCTGAATAAAGATGCTGAATTTATTTCACAAACGAATTGTAAGAATTCAATACAGATTCGTAAGCAGAATCCATTTCCTGAATATTGCTGTCCGGAATTTTTCCTGTGGATTTGGAATTTCTGATCAATTTTCTGAATTTATCTAAAAAGTCAGAGGCTTTTTGGTTTACGCTCTCAAATTGAGTTTTTTTGTAAGCGTACTGCTGTTCTTTTACATTAAAAACTTTTTTGGAATTATCTGCAACTACTTTTTCAAATTCATCATATTTTTTCTGCACTTCGGCTTCATTAAAACTTCCTGCGTATTGTTTATTTAAAACATCCATCACAGAATCCATAGAATTCATTAAACCTTTAGAAGAAACTATAAATTCTTTCATCGGATGATCTTTAAGAATCACCTCTTCTGCCGCATCGGTCGCAGGTTTTATTTTCGTCAAAATGTTTTCTCCTGCTGTAAAAAATACCTGTGCTTCTGCAATAATATCTTTTTGTAAAGCTTCAGCTTTCACACCTTTATCATCTTTATAATCTTCGGAAGTGATATACGATTTCAGATCCTCATATTTTTTTTCTATGCTTTCTCTTTTTGTTTTGTAGGTATTAAAATCGGTTTCAATTATCTTTTTATCATTTTCAAAACCGGAAGGAACTCCTTTTATTTTGCTAAGCGAATAGTCCATAGAGCTAATTACAATCGGCATGCTATACACCGTTTCGCCTTTAGATTGTTTAACGGCAGCTTCTGCATAT
>BIFV01000099.1 GCA_003990955.1 Sporomusaceae bacterium FL31 | reverse complement strand
CAAGAAAATAGAATCTGACGCTGCAAAAGCAAAAGGCTAAGATTCAAATTTATAAAAGATGAATTTTTCTATTCAACCTGTTTTAGAAAACGAAGAATATCAATTAATCCCCTTGCAACAAGGGGATTTTGAATTGTTGTACGAAGTGGCTTCAGATCCGAAAGTCTGGGAACAGCACCCGAATAAAGATCGCTACAAAAGGGAAGTTTTTGAAAACTTTTTTAAAGGAGCCATGGAAAGCGAGGGCGCTTTTAAAATTGTAGAAAAATCTACAGGAGATATTTTGGGAAGCACCCGTTTTTATGATTTTGACGAATCTAAAAACAGTATTTTTATAGGCTACACTTTTTACGGAACCAATTCCTGGGGAAAAGGGATTAATCCGCAAATTAAAAAACTGATGATGGATTATATTTTCAAGTTTGTAGATAAAGTTCATTTTCACATCGGAAAAGAAAATTTCCGTTCTCAGATTGCATTAGAAAGACTGGGCGGAAAGAAAATTGCGGAAGAAGAAGTAGCTTATTTCGGAGAACCGGCAAGAACCAATTTTGTGTACGAAATAGCAA
>BIFV01000098.1 GCA_003990955.1 Sporomusaceae bacterium FL31 | reverse complement strand
CCCAGTTTTTGGCATCTGATGAGGATTTTGAATTACAACATCCCCATCTGGCCCATTAATGACTGTTCTGGAAATCGACCCGCCTGCAAACAAACTCCAGCCAAGCCCTACTTCCGAAGATTTATCTTCAGGTTTTGCCGTGTTCGGATGGTAGTTTAATGATACATTAACCTTTACAGCAGGAGATTTTGTGGGCAGGCTGGTAATCGGGATTTTAATATCAGGAATTCCCGTATAATTATTGGTCGGCGTTTCTTCAAACTTCATTAAATTATTCACAGTCGGAGAAGACGGATACATTTGATTGATATTATCCATTGGGTTACTTACTGAAGAACCTGTCGATTGTGAAAAATAAAAGCCGTAAAATAGCAGCAGTACAATCTTAAATATGTTCTGTATTTTTTTCATTATTTCTTAGTTAATTTAGCATTAGCTGTTTTCTCAGTATCAGTTTTTATCACAATCAGATATGCCCCCTGAATCAAATTCTGCGTATTGATCTTCGTAACCTTATTCTTAGTCTTTAAACTTTGAAGTTGTCTTCCTCCCATATCATACAACGTGATATCCGCTTCCTTAAAGTCAAAGCCGATCTCCACATAGCAATAATCACTCACAGGATTTGGGTAGATCTTCATATCCTGCTTCTCAATCAGCTGGTCAATCTGCTGATCTCCTAATTTCCCAATCTTCCAGTTCTCTTTGCCTAATTCTTCTGCGCTTGTTCCCGCTAAAACAATAGAACCGTCTTTATTCATTTTCAAATCAGAAAGTCTTTCCTCTTTCTTACTCGATTCTCCTTTTACATGCTTTCTCCACTTCTCATTTCCGTCATTATCAATATAAATCATCCAGAATGTTTCATCATCTTTTTCAATCCTACCTTCTGCCTGGGTATATCCTCCCAGCAAAAGACCTTTTGCATTTTTACCGTCCCTAGTGTTGATCACATTCATCCCCATCAGAATATCGCGGTT
>BIFV01000097.1 GCA_003990955.1 Sporomusaceae bacterium FL31 | reverse complement strand
GAATATTCACCTGAACTTCTTTTCCTTTAATTTTTGCAAAAAAAGCATATCTGTGTTTTACCATTACGACAGCATCTTTATATGCATCGTAAATTTTGGTATCGCTATCTAAGCAGACATTTTCAACGATAGGTTCAACCTGATGATTTTTGTAGTATTGATATCCAAAATAAGAAGCTCCGCCTAAAAGAATGATTCCTCCCAAACTGAAAAATGCAATTTTATAACCGTTCTTTTTCTTTTTTTCGGTTACGGGCAAGATTTCTTTAGGTTGATTTTCTATGGGGCTTTCGTGAATCTCATTTGTCGGATTTTCAGAAATTATATTTTTTGATTCAGAATTTTGCTGCTCTGAAAAGTCATTAGAAAGCGAATTATTGTCCTGCTGTGGCTGATTTTGTTCCAATTCATTCTGGTTGGATTCTTTTTTTTCATTATCCATTTGTGTTACAGTTATTAAGTATTTATAATAAAAAAGTTGATTCTTAAAATTAAGAATCAACTTGATATAAATTTAGAAAAA
>BIFV01000096.1 GCA_003990955.1 Sporomusaceae bacterium FL31 | reverse complement strand
CTTCTGGGAGTTGGTGAAATCGGTCAGAATACTGTTGAAAATTTGGTAAAACACGTTTATCAGCCTAAAATAAAAATTGCCAATCGAACTCAGGAAAAGGCGGCAAAGATTTCTGAGAAATACAATATTCCCAATATTGATTATAATGATTTTGAAAAGGAATTAGAAAATACAGACATTTTAATTGTTGCAACGGGAGCAAAAACTCCGATCATCAACAAATCTCATTTAAAAAACGGAAAAGAAACTCTGATTATTGATCTTTCTATTCCTCATAATGTTGATAAAAATGTTTCCGAACTCGATAATGTTACTTTGATTGATATTGATGAACTTTCAAAACAAATTCAGGAAACTATTCAACAAAGAGAAAAAGAAATCCCGAAAGCTGAGGTTATCATTAAAGAAATGACCAAAGATTTTCTGGAATGGGAAAAAAAGAGAAAACTTGCTCCGAATATTCATCATTTCAAAGCGGTGTTGAAAAACATGGAGCGCAACGAAATGCACAATTTTTACAGAAAAAATAAGTACATCAA
>BIFV01000095.1 GCA_003990955.1 Sporomusaceae bacterium FL31 | reverse complement strand
CATTTAGATTTACAACAGCAAGGTATATGGTTTCCATTAAGTATTGCAGCCAGTCTATTGGCTTTTGTGGTCTTTATGCCCAAACGACAGATCAATTGGCGGGGCATCTATATCACTTTTGGTGTTATCGGCTATGTTGGACTAATTTTAGATATTAATATTCTTGGGTCTTATTTAGATTGGTATTGAATACCAGTCCTGCCATCCTTTTAACTTCATGTAGCCAATGTTGGTAAGTTCCCATTCGTATAGAAAGGATAGTAAGGTAAATGAAGCGACATAGGTCCATTTACTTTGCTGGTTAAAATAATTGAGATAGATGATACCCAAACAGGATGGAATGACACCATAACTGGCTAAATCGCCAAGACCCTCGATTTGACTGTCACCTAGGTC
>BIFV01000094.1 GCA_003990955.1 Sporomusaceae bacterium FL31 | reverse complement strand
CGTGGCCATCGAAATCGACATGGAATTCACCGTGCCCGGCGGACGCCAACTCCCCACGCGCGGAATCACCTGGGTATCCGTCGCCCCGACTCACCGTCGACGTGGTGTCCTACGCTCGATGTTCACTGCACTTCACGCCCACATCGAGTCGACCGGAGCACCACTTGCGGCCCTGACGGCCAGCGAGGCCGGCATCTACAACCGCTTCGGATACGGCCCGGCCACCTTCAGCGAAGGCATCACCCTCGATCGCCGCTTCGCACGATTCCGCCCCGAGGTGCCCGACAATGGTGGCGTGTCCATCGTCGACATCAAAGCTGCCTCGACGCTTCTTCCCGAGATCTACGACCGCTGGCGGCTGCAGACACCCGGCGCTCAGGTCCGTCCGCAACCGCTCTGGGACCATATGTTCGCCGACCCGTCCGAGGATCGTGACGGCGCCTCCGGACTGTTCTTTCTGACACACGCGGACGGATACATCGCTTACCGGCACACGAGCGAGGGCCGCGACAGCATCGCCCGGATCGA
>BIFV01000093.1 GCA_003990955.1 Sporomusaceae bacterium FL31 | reverse complement strand
TTTTCGCCGGTGATCGTGCCGCCGAGCGCGATGGCGAGATCCATCACCCGTCCGAATGCGATCTGTGCGCGTTCGGACATGTCCGGGTCTGCGGGGTCGAAGACGATGAGCGGGTGGGTGTTTCCGTCTCCGGCGTGCGCCACCGTGCAGATCAGGACGTCGAGGTCGTCTGCGATGGCTTCGACCCCGGTTACCAGCTGGGGGAGTGCGCGCATGGGAACGCCCACGTCTTCGAGAAGCAGACTTCCCATCGCGAGCACGGCCGGGAACACCGCTCGCCGTGCCGCCGCAAAAGCGTCACCTTCGGCCTGGTCATCGGTGGCGAATACTTCGGTGGCTCCGTTGTTTTCGCACGCCTGAACAATCGTCTCGATTTCCAGCACGCCTGCCGCGCCGGGTGCGTCGGACTGCGCGAGCAGTAGTGCGTGAGCCTTGCGGTTCAGACCCATGCGTACCGAATCCTCGACAGCATTGATACTGGCGTGATCCATGAACTCGAGCATCGCCGGACGCATGTTGCTGGTGATCGCCAAGACCGCGTCGGCAGCTTC
>BIFV01000092.1 GCA_003990955.1 Sporomusaceae bacterium FL31 | reverse complement strand
GTGGTGCAGACCAGTGCGGTGATCTCGGGGTTGGTCGCGAGAGCTTCCGCCGCCGCCGAGTGCCCGGACTGCGATGTGTGGACGTACCGCTCGATCACGGTGAGTGAGAGTGGGTCCATGTCGGCCGCCCCCATCGCGTCGCGCACTCCTTCGATCCGCTCACGCTGGACGTGGAAGTGTGGGGACTTGAGTCGTTCCTGGCTGACGACGCCGTCCATCCGGTCGCGCCCCAGCCTCATGCAGAGCACGCCGATGTCACGGTGTCCGAGACCGATGAGGTAGTCGGCGACCTTGCGCATGGCAGCGCGGTCGTCGATGCCCACGAGCGATGCACCGGGAATCTCGCGGGGCTGGTCGCAGACGACGATCGGAATGTGACGCTCGAGCACGGCGGCAAGATACGGGTCGTCGTCGGCCACGGAGTAGACGACAAAGCCGTCGACGCCCGCCTGCTGGACCACGGCTGCAGCATCCACCTCGTCGCGGCCGGGCCCGGCCGGGATGAGCAGCAAGCCCTGGCCGGCGTCCTCACATGATTCCGAGAGACCGGCAAGGAAGCTCATGGCGGCCGGGTCGCGGAACGAATAACTGAGTGCTTCGGTGAGCAGGAGACCGACGGCGCCGGCTTTGCGAGTTCGCAAGGAGCGGGCGACCGGATCAGGTCCGGGGTATCCGCGTCGCTTGGCCGCTTGGAGCACTCGATCCCGCAGCTCGACGGAGAGCTGTTCGGGTCGGTTGTACGCGTTCGAGACTGTAGTTCTCGACACATTGAGCTCGGCGGCAAGCGACGCCAAAGTGGCTTGACGGCGTGGCTGACGGGACCGGGGCATAAACGGACGTTAGCCGTAGTGCCCGCAGACGGCGCGTTGGGG
>BIFV01000091.1 GCA_003990955.1 Sporomusaceae bacterium FL31 | reverse complement strand
CACAAACACAGAAATGATTTTATTGATAAGAGCATAGAAAAAGAGTTGTTCTCATATATTGCTACATTATGTAAAGATTTTGAAAGCACAGCATTGCAAATAGGAGGAACAGACAATCATATCCATATTCTCTGTCTGTTGTCAAGGAAAATTGCTTTGATGAAATTGGTTCAGGAAATAAAAGCAGTTTCATCAAAATGGATAAAGACGAAAGGAAAAAAATATGAAGATTTCTTCTGGCAGGAAGGTTATGGAGCTTTTTCAGTGAGTCCTAATAAAATTTTTCCAGTTTCTGAATATATTAAAAATCAAAGAGAACATCATAAAGAATTTGATTTCAAACATGAGATGATTAATTATTACAAAAAATACAAAATAGATTATGATGAAAAATATATTTGGGATTAATGTTATTTAAACAATTGTTAAATTCATAGGAATAAATTCCTATGCTCTGTTAAATCGTCCCTTCGGGACTCTTTTAAACTTAAAATATATCAGATGAAAAACCATCAATATAAATCAAAAATAAAATGGACGGGGAACACCGGTGAATCCACAAAAAATTACCGTTCTTATGAAAGAAGTTATACCATATCGGTGGATGGAAAAGCAGAAATAAAAGGTTCTTCTGATCCTGCTTTTTTAGGAAATCCCGACCTTCATAATCCTGAAGATTTGTTGTTGGCTTCCGTTTCTTCGTGTCATCTTTTGTGGTATTTGCATTTTTGTTCGGTCAATAATATTCTTGTTTTAGAATATATAGATTTTGCAGGAGGAACAATGATAGAAAGCGAAAACG
>BIFV01000090.1 GCA_003990955.1 Sporomusaceae bacterium FL31 | reverse complement strand
CAATATCATCAGAAAGCTCTAAAGTAGCGGTAATAGTTCCCTGTTTAATAAAAATAACACCTCCTTTTTCGGCTGAGTATTCTTTATTTTCAAGATATTGCTTGAGGTGTCCGTTTGTCACGAAAATAATAAAATTAAAAGTCGTGCGATAGGGAATCACCGGCATTAAAATCCCTTTCAGATAATCTTCCAGACGGTAAAGTTGTATATCTGCGTTGTTGGCTAGTATTTTTTCCGTAATGTTGGGAAGGAAAAGCTTTTTGTACTGAAAATTGGATAATATTTCCATCTGACGAAAATTTTTATTCTTTGTATTTTGATTAACTAAGATATAAAAAGTACAATAAATAAGTTTCTGTTTTTAAAGTAAATCAACTGCTTAGAATATTGTACTTTTTACTTGATTATATATTAAAATTTATAGTATAAACCTACTCTCACTCCAAACGGATTTCCCGGTGTATAGGTAAGATCTATGATAGGTTCTGCTTCACCTTTCAGCTGGGTTTCTGTAGCAAACTGCGCTTCATTCCATTTTACATTGAAGAGATTATTGACCTGAATATTGGCTCCCCATTTTTGACGGTTGTAAGAAAGCATCAGATCATTTACAAAATAAGCTTTTGTACGAATGCTATTGTCTTCAACAGCAGGTCGCTCTCCCAAATAACGGTATTGCAAACCAAGCGAAAAACCGTGCATGAAATCCCAGTTTACAGAACCGGTACTTGTTACAACCGGAGCCAGCGGAACATAATCCTGATCTTTTTCTTCTTCAATAAATCTTGCATGGGAATAATTAATATCTGCTTTCAGGTAAAAATTTTCCAAAGGCTGAAAACGAATTCCCAAATCTGCACCAAAA
>BIFV01000089.1 GCA_003990955.1 Sporomusaceae bacterium FL31 | reverse complement strand
TGAGCAGAAGAAAAGTGGAAGAATTTGCCCAGCTTCTTCAGGTAAACGGAATCAATGCGCTTCCTTATCATGCAGGTCTCGATCAAAAGGTGAGAGTAGCCAATCAGGATAAGTTTCTGATGGAAGAAGCAGATGTAATTGTGGCAACGATTGCATTTGGGATGGGAATCGATAAGCCGGATGTACGTTTTGTGATTCATTACGATTTTCCAAAATCTCTGGAAAGTTATTATCAGGAAACCGGTCGTGCAGGGCGTGATGGAGGAGAAGGATATTGTCTTGCTTTCTATGATCCTAAAGATATTGAAAAATTGGAAAAATTCTTGGCTCAAAAACCTGTTTCTGAAAGAGAAATCGGCTTACAGCTTTTAAATGAGGTTGTAGGTTACGCCGAAACTTCGATGAGCCGAAGACAGTATATTTTATATTATTTTGGTGAAACTTTTGATCCTGTAAATGGGGAAGGAGCCAAAATGTGTGACAACTCATCAAACCCGCCAAAGCTGAAAGATGCTACAGCTGATTTAAAGAAAACCTTAGAATTAATCAACGAAACAAAAGAGAAATTTAAATCAAAAGATTTGA
>BIFV01000088.1 GCA_003990955.1 Sporomusaceae bacterium FL31 | reverse complement strand
GCTCTGGCGGCTTACCTCGCCCGGGCCACCGGGACCCGCGACGTGGTCCTCAGCCTGCCGGTCTCGGGGCGGACGACAAAAGCTGCTCGCCGGTCCGGCGGAATGATGTCGAACGTCGTCCCGATACGTGCGAGCGTCGATCCGCATTTCGCGGTCGGGGACTTGCTGCACGAGGTGAAGATCGAACTCACCGGCGCACTGCGTCATCAGAAATACCGCCACGAGGACCTACGACGCGACCTCAACGCCGGTGATCACAGCATCGCCGACGGACGAGGCTTCCACGGGCCGTTGATCAACCTCATGCTGTTCCATTCCGGAATCACTCTCGGGGACGCGCACGGCGAACTGAACGTGATCTCGACCGGGCCGATCGAAGACCTCTCCGTCAACGTCTATCAGACTTCCGCAGCCGAAGAGATCCAGATCGACTTCGCCGCGAATCCAGACCTGTACACCAACGAGGACATCTCGCGTCACCACCGGCGTTTCCTCGAGTTCCTCGACTTGTTCTGCGCTGCG
>BIFV01000087.1 GCA_003990955.1 Sporomusaceae bacterium FL31 | reverse complement strand
TGTTGAAGTTCCGGTAGGTTTTGATGTCTCCGTCTTAGAAACTTCCTTTTTCTGAGGTGCAGGAGCCGGAACAGGATCATTCATCGGTGGCGGATCCTGGAAATTCGGAACTTCTTCGTATCTCACCGGTGGCAAAGTAGTGTCTACTTTCATACGGTAAGTAGAATTAAGAATTTCAATTTTTCCGCGCAATTCGGCAGGTGTTTTTTTACTTGCCCAAAGATCGATCTGCATTCCCTGATCTCGCGCATCTCCTGAAGCCGGATCTTGATAATACACAATGTCTGAATCATCATTTCCTCCATCCTCATAATCTACAAGACCTACTTCAAAAAGATTTCTTGCAATCAAAGCTTTCGCTTCTTTCACCGTTAATCCCACAACATTCGGAATCGTAATATTTCGCATAGGACCAGATCCTACTACAACATCAATCACTGAGAATCTCGGAATTTTAGTTCCCGGTTTTATAGAATTCCCTTTAAATAAAATTCTTAAAACGGCATCTTTCTGAATGCTTGGTTCGTAAATAGTATCTGCAACCTTAAGACCTACCTGCTCCAATCT
>BIFV01000086.1 GCA_003990955.1 Sporomusaceae bacterium FL31 | reverse complement strand
TAATGAAGTTTCCGGAAATGTGGTTTATTACAGTTTAAACGGAGAAATCAAAAGCATTAAACATTTTCATGGAGACAGCCATTTTTCATCAGTAGAAAATTATTATTTGAAAAACGGAAAACCCTTTTTTATTTTTCAGGAAGAAACCGGGTGGAGTTTTGACGGAGGAACACCAGAAAAACCCGAAACCAAAGATGATGTAGAAGAAAAAAGATTTTACTACATCAATGATCAATTAATCTCCTGCAGAGATAAAAAATATACATTGCGAACTAAAAACCAATCAAAACCTGAAAATGTTTCTGATGGAGAAAGTAAAAACTGCAATGACACAGAATTAAGAAAAACTTTCGAAACTCTAATGAAAAACAGAGATAAAAAAGGAAAAACAGATTGTATTTTATAAAAACAAAAGAGAAGATTCATTACTAAATCTTCTCTTTTTATATTTTCAAAAACCTGAAAATTATACTTTCATAATTTCAGCTTCTTTTGTCTTCAAATGGTCGTCACAAGACTTCACATATTTGTCTGTAAGTTCCTGGATTGTAGCTTCCACATTTTTAATTAGATCTTCAGAAACTCCTTCCAGTTTTTTTAGTTCTTTAATACCGTTTTGTCTTGCGTTTCTTACAAC
>BIFV01000085.1 GCA_003990955.1 Sporomusaceae bacterium FL31 | reverse complement strand
TGATTTCAGTATTTTCTTTTAACTCATCAATAAATCTGATGAGTTTTTTTCTAGCAGGAATTTCATCTTCAATAATGACTATTTTTATCATGCTTCTGGAATTATAGGTAAGGTTACGGAAAATTGATTATCGAAATTTTTAATTTTTATCTGACCTTTGGTTAACAAAAAATACTGTTCGTCGAGGTTTTTCAATGCTTTTCCTGATGGAGATTTTGTATTTCTCTTTTGAATACTATTATTTGAAACAGTAAGATCTTCATCAATGCTGATAGTGATAAAAACGGGGTTTGTTTCTGTTCCTAAATTATGCTGAATGGCGTTTTCCAATAATAACTGAAGACTTAACGGAACTATAAAACCTTGCGATTGATTATTTTTTATTTCCAATTGATAAGATTTTCCGTATTTGTGCTGAATCAGTTTGGAATACTTTTTAACGAAAGCTAATTCTTCATCAATTTCTACCAATTTTTTATCAGAAACCTGCAAAACATAGCGGTA
>BIFV01000084.1 GCA_003990955.1 Sporomusaceae bacterium FL31 | reverse complement strand
TGAAACTCTGATTAAATCTGAACTGAAAATGTTGATAAATTTTATGCAATGAAATTATTTTAGCATTTAATTAGTTTGAACAATTTAAAATAAAGCAATTATTCAGACCATTATATAAAGGCTCAAAGATATTAAAATCAATTTTAAATATCACTAAACAAGGATGATTGCAACTCATTGCAAAAGAGAAACCCGAAAGTCTCTCTTTTAAAATTAATTTTTTTTTAGCAACAATCCCAATTAAACCATGCTTTTTCAAAACGTTTATTTTTTAGGTCTTCCGGATTGATAAAGAAATTGGCAACTCCGGAATCTCCAAACATAATTTCTTCATCCGTATCAATCTGCAATAACAGCAAATCCTGCTTAAGATCTTTGTTGTAATCTCTGATATCTGTCTGCGTAAAATAAGCGTAACCACCTATTTTATGACCTGTTCCATCGATAATTTTTTCTATTTCTTCTGTTTGTTCTTTTGTAAGTGTTTCCTGGAAATCCCAATAATCTTTATCATTAAACCTCATGTCAAATCGAAAATCTTCAGAACTTCCATATTCTATTTCTTTACTGAAATCGAGCTTGTGTTGACAATGAATTGGCGATTCTTCATACATTTCTTCTGTTAAAAAAGAAAAATCAGTTTGAAATTCTTCATTGATATCGTTGTGAAGAACAA
>BIFV01000083.1 GCA_003990955.1 Sporomusaceae bacterium FL31 | reverse complement strand
GATTCTCAAATTCTACAAATGGGATTCGTTTAAATAAAAAAACCGGCTACAAACAAAGTTTGTAGCCGGTTTTTAATTTATAATAGCTTAATCTATTTATTTTTTTCTCCAGACCAAGATCCGCTTCTTGCAGGAGTTGGCGATTCGTTCGTCCAATTTCCGCTGCCTTTTTCTTCTGTGTTTAATGTTCCGTTAAACTGTCCGTCAGCAGGCAAAACCAATTCAGCAGTTAATTGACCAGATCTGTCTAGAAACCCTGAAATATTATAATTTTCATTGCTTGTTTCATTGTACATTGTTCCGGTAACTTTTCCATCGGTGGCCACCACAAATTTCCAAAGCCCTTTTTCGGTTCCTTCGTAAGTTCCAGACCATGTTCCTACATAATCAACAAGGGTATCGTCATCTGCAGTACATCCAATTAATGAAAAAATAGTCAATAAAAGTAAAAATAGTTTCTTCATAGGTTACAATAGTTTATGAAATAAGTTTATTTATTCAATTTATTCTTACAAATAGTCTGAAAAAATTCAGGATAGTTTTTAAAATTGGCGCTATCTCTATATTTTTAGAATTGGGCAAATATATCAATTTAATTTTATAGTTTAATATTTACAGAAGATAATTTTTTATGGTTTGAAGGAAATTTATTTCTAGAAGATTTTACAAACAACATTATTTTTCTTCAGGATTTATGGTAAAGAAAATATTAATTTAGCTAATAACAATAAAATTTAAGTATATAAAAGCTAAAAACCTTCCAATCAGGAAGGTTTTTTAATAAATGTGGAGAATACGGGGATCGAACCCGTCACCTTTAGACTGCCAGTCTAACGCTCTAGCCAGATGAGCTAATTCCCCTTGCTTTTATGGAGCATGCAAATGTAAG
>BIFV01000082.1 GCA_003990955.1 Sporomusaceae bacterium FL31 | reverse complement strand
GGCATCCTTGCCGGCTCCGAACGACAGATGCAGGTAGTTCCGGGCACTGTGCCCGGCGTCGTGTCACCGCGACTGAACAGTGGAAACGGGGAGGGCGAGTGAAGCGTTCATTGATAGTCGGCGCCGGATTGTGCGCCGTCCTGATCTCGGCAACCGCCTGCTCGTCCGAGGGGATCTACGCTGTCCCGCTTCCCGGCGGTCCTGATGTGGGTTCCGATCCGATGCACTTGACCATTCAGTTCGACGACGTGCTCGACTTGGTTCCGCAGTCCGCTGTGAAGGTCGACGGCGTTCCCGTCGGTCGAGTCGACGACGTGTCGGTCGGACCGGACGGATGGACCGCGGACGTCGGAATCATCCTCGACTCGTCGGTTGATCTGCCCGCCAACGCAATTGCCGCGGTCGAGCAGACCAACCTGCTCGGCGAGAAGTTCATCCAGCTGTCGGCCCCGCCGTCCGGACCGGACTCTGCGAAGCTGGCCGACGGTGACCTCATTCCGCTGGATCGCACTCGCCACGCCACGGAGATCGAGCAGGTTCTCG
>BIFV01000081.1 GCA_003990955.1 Sporomusaceae bacterium FL31 | reverse complement strand
TAGGAACCGAAAGCAGATTGCATTTAATACATCCTTTCGGATTTCTCATTGATGATAAAAACCTGAAACGTTCCGGTTTAGATTATTGGGTGCATCTTGATGTAACGGAATACGAAAATGTAGACGAATGGATGAAAAATATTCCCGATTTGTCTCGTGTTTTTCTAATGAGTTCACATGCTGAAAAATCTTATCTGGAAATCGATTTTCAGGATGGCGATTGGTTGGTTTTTGGAAAGGAAAGTGTAGGCTTGAGCAAAGATGTTTTAGACCGTTTTGAAAATCATTTAACGATTCCGATGTCTAAACTGATTAGAAGTTTTAACATCGCCAATTCTGTTGCATTTGTTGTAGGTGAAGCAAAAAGGCAGATTGGTTTAAAAATTTAGTTTTTAGTTCCCACAGATTACACAGATTTTCACGGATTATTGCGCTTATGACTTATGTAAACCTGTGAAACCTGCGGGAGTAATTATTTTAAAGTAAAATATATTTTACAGTAGCTCAAATAGCATAAAAATATTTTTTCTGATGCTACCTATTATCTAATTCCTGCTACCTATCAATCTATCAATCGTTATGATAAGGTTTTCCCTGTAAAATCTGGTCAGCTCTGTAAAGTTGTTCCACGATAAATAACCGGATCATCTGATGGGTAAATGTCATTTTAGATAATGACAT
>BIFV01000080.1 GCA_003990955.1 Sporomusaceae bacterium FL31 | reverse complement strand
TCACTCTGCGTAAATCCTTGATAATAGGCAAGATCAATGAGTTCCTGCTTATCAGATTCCAAACTTTCAAGCACTTTATTAAATCCAATAAAATCTGAATTATTGGTGGTTGTAAGTTCCGCATTCTCATATACGAAATCTGGTAGTGGTTGGTTTTTGAGTTGGTTTTGAAAGCTTTTGTATTTCAGATAATCAATTGCCGTATTTCTGGCAATATTAATCATCCATGTATAAAATCTACCTTTCGCAGCATCGTATTGCTGAATTGAATTCCAGATTTTCACAAAAACATCCTGAATAATCTCTTCTGTATATTCTTTAGACTGAACAATTCTTAGGATAACACCATACAATGCACCCGAATAGTTATCATACAAATGATGAAAACCAGCTTCGTTTTTCTGTCTCAGTAAAACGATAAGTTCTTCTTCTGAATAATTTGTTTTTATGGTGAATATTTTTCAATCCAAATGTAATAAAATAAAGTAAGTAATGGGAAAAAACTTTTAAAAATTTCACATTATAAATGATTCCCTGAAAAATATTCAATTACCGTTAATTATTGTTAAAATTTAAGTTCTTAAATCTAGACCAAACTCATCTTCGTAAATGATGATAACTAACAAAATTACTTACTCAATAATAATTTAAAAATTAAG
>BIFV01000079.1 GCA_003990955.1 Sporomusaceae bacterium FL31 | reverse complement strand
AAGCAAAATGTCAAATTCTTTTTCTTTTATTTTACTGAAAGCTTCATTCAATGTTGAAACTTCTTTTTTATCTAATGCTATTTTTTCTAATAACCAATCTGAAGTGATGTCTTCAAAATTTTCCTGAAGTTCTCTCGCAGGATAAATATCCAGCAGAATAAGTTCTTCAGAATTATTTAAACTTTCTGCAAATCCATCAGCAAAATCTCTCGTTCTGCTGAATAAATGCGGCTGAAAAACCACCAATAATTTTTTATCCGGATAAAATGTTTTTATCGAACCGACAACCGCATTGATTTCCGTTGGATGATGCGCATAGTCGTCAATATAAATTTTCCCACCGGGATAAATATGTTTTGTATATCTTCTTTTAATTCCTTTAAAATTGGCTATTGCTTCCTTTAGCTTTTCAAAATCAACTCCCAGATCATGCAAAATAGCAATTGCAACCGTTGCATTTTCCACATTGTGAATTCCCGGAATTTCCCATACAAAATCTTTAACCGTTTCAGTGGGAGTATGAAAATCAAAGTAGATTTTATCATGCTCCATCCGAAGATTATCTGAGTAATAATCAGCTTTTTCGTTCACAGCATACGTAATGTTCGGTCTCCCGATTTCAATTCCTTTTCTTACAAAAAGTTGCTTATCATTTGGAACTAAAGCTGCAAACTGTCTGAAACCTTCTTCAATCGTATTTTTATCTCCGTAAATATCCAAATGATCGGCATCTGTAGAAGTTATGA
>BIFV01000078.1 GCA_003990955.1 Sporomusaceae bacterium FL31 | reverse complement strand
CGGTACGACAAACCTTTTGCGGAACATCTGCTCCGAGCCGAGTACACCGCGATTGGCAAAATCGAGGATTGACCGCAGCTCGTCCAGTCGGTTCTCCACCGGCGTTCCGGTCAGAGCAACGCGATGATCCGCGGGGATGCTGCGAGCAGCGCGGGCCTGAGATGTCTTGGCGTTCTTGATGTGTTGAGCCTCGTCGAGCACTACGCGCCGCCAGTCGAGATCCTTGAGGGCCGCGACGTCGCGGGTCATGAGCGCGTAGGTGGTGATCACGAGGTCACTCTCACGAACTGCCTGTTCCAACTCCGCCCCGGTAGCGCGATCCGAACCGTGATGAACGTAGACGCGCAAGCTCGGCACGAATCGCGCCGATTCACGCTGCCAGTTACCCACAACCGACATCGGGCACACCAAAAGGGTTGCTGTCTTGGACTTCTCGTGCGCAAGTAACGCCAACAGTTGCAGCGTCTTACCCAGACCCATGTCGTCGGCCAGAACAGCGCCGAGCCCGCGAGCACTCATGTACGCCAACCAGTCGAGACCGCGTCGTTGATACGGACGCAAAGTCGCGTTGACCGTCGACGGTACCGCGACCTGCCGCGGA
>BIFV01000077.1 GCA_003990955.1 Sporomusaceae bacterium FL31 | reverse complement strand
TCTGTTAACAGCCTGCCATTGCCCTATCCAATATCCTCTAACCCCTTCATCACTTACCGTATAAGTAAAGTTATCATAAGCATTAATAAATGAAGCATCACCCGGATTAGAACCCTTTTCTACATCATCGCCTGTTACTCCGAATACATACTGTGCAGGAAACCCTGTATTTTCCCAACTTCTTAAAAAACTGTAAATTGCAGTAGTTGCACGCATTGCATCATCCTGCGTAGTAAAGAAATTTTCGATATCAACTTCTCCTTCATCTCTGATATCTACAAAATCATTGTCGCAACTAACCATTAATGTTAATAGAGATAGTGTTAAAAATATTTTTTTCATGATCTTTTAATTAAAATGTTAGGTTCATACCCATTGTATAAATTGCTGAAATCGGATAAATATTATTATCAATTCCCATCTGTACTCTATCTGTATTGTTAATTTCTGGCGAGAAACCGTTATATTTGAAACTTGTCCAAGGGTTCTGTGCACTTACATACACTCTTAGTTTTGTTACAGATAATGCATTTGCAAAAGATTTAGGTAGATTATAACCCACCTGAATGTTTCTGATTCTAATATAGCTTCCATCTTCAACATAGAAACTGTTTGGTAAAATAATAGATTGATTAGATGTAATCATTGAATTGGTGTTAGAAGTACCTGCACCTTGCCATCTGTTTTCGTACATATCTAAGTCCCAAGTTTCATTACCAAAACGTTGTTCACGATT
>BIFV01000076.1 GCA_003990955.1 Sporomusaceae bacterium FL31 | reverse complement strand
CCAAAGAATAATTTGATCCTGAAAGCACCTTGTGTCCTAAGTAAAAAAGCAGATGCAGGGAACTTTTAGGAATATGGAGTTTTAAATTATTGGAATTAAGCATTTCATATTTCCATCGATGTTTGGTACAGTGCATCATCATTTCCTGCAAATCTTTATCTAAAAGTGCAAGCATCACTACTACTTCATCACTGCTAACCTCTCTATCTATCGCTGAATTCATATTATTTCTTGGTTGGTCTAATCGTTTTTGCAATCAGTGTGCCATGTTTTCCCTTTTACAGCTACATGTGTAAAGAAAATTTATTTGATATAACAAATGCCAATTATATGTTTACAATCATATTTCTATAATTATTTTATGTTTATATACAATATTGAGAGGAATAGTTTTTGGATAGTCGTCATTACCATACAATTAATATGAACCAAAATAAAAATATAGACATCGCACTCATTGGAGGAGGTCCTGCTGCACTACTCTCATTAAAGCATATACTAAAAAACGGTCTTGGGGTAAATACGATTTTAATATTTGAAAAAAATGAAAGACTTGGAGTCGGTATGCCTTACGGAAAAAAAGGTTCCTGCAAAGAACATGTAGCGAATGTATCTGCAAACGAGCTTCCCGATCTCGTTGATAGCTTCAGAGATTACATCAAAAAGTTTCCGAGCACTCAGTATCCTGATTTTGCTGATGCAGGAAAACTAAATCCTTATCTTGTAATTCCCAGGCTGCTTCTTGGTGATTATCTAGAAAATCAGTTTGAGCAGCTTATAAATATCGCCATAGAAAAAGGCATTGAAATAAAGGTAGAAAAAACTACTGCTGTTGAAGACATTATTCCAGAAAACGGAAGAATCAAAAAATTTAGAATATTATCAGACCAAAATAAAGAATATACAGCCAATAAAGTTATCATCTGTACCGGTCATGTTTGGCCAACAAAGTATGAAGGTAAGGTTGATAACTGGTACGATTCTCCTTATCCTCCATCAAAATTTACGCAGCCGACCAATCATCCTGTAGCAATCAGGGGAACTTCTTTAACTGCGATAGATGCTGTAAAAACG
>BIFV01000075.1 GCA_003990955.1 Sporomusaceae bacterium FL31 | reverse complement strand
TGTAAGGCATATCAACAATGCAATTTCCATAATTCCCATTCCGTTTTTCTTCATGAAATCGGGCATCTTGAAGTTTTGCTCATTCGTAATATTGATAATGATGTTAGATAACTTCTCACTGAGAGATTCTTCGTCTTTATCAACACTTATTTTTACTATTGTCTTATTGGCTTCGTCATCTTTCTTAATGAAAGTTCTGGAAAAATCTATAAAGTTTTTATAACCCACATAAAGGCTTAGCTTATCAAGTTTTTCAGGTTCAATATCTCTTTCATAATGTCCTAATACATAATCTTCATAATATCTTACAAAAGTTCTCTCTGAAATTGTAAAATTCAGGTGTTCTTCGAAATACACCCATAAAAAAGATGCTAAACCATTTTTTGAAGTCTTCCCCGAATCTTCCTTGGCTTTTTTAAATACCTCATTGATTAATAATTTTATTTTGGACATAATTAGTTTTTAAAGGCATTACAAATTAAATGATTTTCAACCACATAACATTATGGTTTCCCGTAATATAAATAAATGCAATCGATGTCCATCGATGTCCATGTTTTGTCTAACACTTGCCTTCCTTTCTACCCCATCTTTGCCATAGAAATCAGTGACAAACTAACAATTATAAAAACAAAACATTTAATCTGGTTTCTAAAATCACCTGATAAAACGGAAGAAAACTCCGGGTTGGGAAGCAGATGTTTCTCTTCCGTTTTTGAAGGTTTACTTCCCAAAAATTTAGAAGCGCTTCGAAATTTAACGTGTACAGCTCGAGATCAAAGTATCTGCG
>BIFV01000074.1 GCA_003990955.1 Sporomusaceae bacterium FL31 | reverse complement strand
GGTTCTCGGCATTTCTTTGTAATATTGATTTAAATAAGATATCAACTCTGCCTCATTTTTATTTCCCATTTCTCTTAAAAGCCAGCCGTTTGCTTTGTGCATCAAGTCATGCGGATGATAAAGATTCTGCGTTACAAACTCTTTCGTTAATTCAAATGAACCCTTTTTTATATAGTGCATTGTTCCTACAACAGCAATTCTTTTATGCCACATTTGGTCGGAATCAGCAAGTTTTCTCAAAAGGTTTTCTTTCTGATTTTCAAAAGCATATCGGCCTAAAATTTTATAACAGCTCGTATCAACCAGATCCCAATTATTGATGAAATCCAGATGTTTAAGATAGAAATCGATGATTTCTTCTTTTACGGATATATCTTTTGTTTTTTCAAACTTAGAAATCAGCATAATTAACGCCGTTAAACGATGCTCATGATAAGGCGAAGAAAGCAACTCGCTCAATTCATTTAAAGAAATTTTAGCATAATATTCTTTGGCAACAGCTCTTTGATCCGGAACTTTTACCCCCAAGAACAAATCGCCTTCACCATACTCTCCTTTTCCTGTTTTGAAAAACTTAGGAAAAAAAGCTGCTTTTTCCGGAATGGATAAAACCGCTAATGATTCTTTGATTTCTTTGAGAATATTATTTGTCATCTTTATAAAGATCTTTATGATGAGTTGTTCTTA
>BIFV01000073.1 GCA_003990955.1 Sporomusaceae bacterium FL31 | reverse complement strand
TAATGGGTGTAAACCACACTGAGCTTACAGACGATATCAAAATCTTATCAAACGCTTCTTGTACTACAAACTGTTTAGCTCCTTTGGCTAAAGTAATTCACGATAACTTCGGAATTGTAGAAGGTTTGATGACTACAGTACACGCTACTACAGCAACTCAAAAAACTGTTGACGGTCCTTCAATGAAAGACTGGAGAGGTGGTAGAGCTGCTCTAAACAACATTATCCCTTCTTCTACAGGTGCTGCAAAAGCAGTAGGAAAAGTAATCCCTTCATTGAACGGAAAACTGACAGGTATGTCTTTCAGAGTACAAACTGTTGACGTTTCTGTAGTAGATTTAACAGTAAGATTAGAAAAAGCTACTTCTTATGATGAGATCTGTGCTGCTATCAAAGCTGCTTCTGAAGGTGAATTGAAAGGTATTTTAGGATACACTGAAGATGCGGTAGTTTCTCAGGATTTCGTAGGAGACAAGAGAACTTCAATCTTCGATAAAGATGCAGGTATCATGCTTTCTCCAAACTTTGTAAAATTGGTTTCTTGGTATGATAACGAAATGGGTTATTCAAACAAGTTGGTTGATATGTTGATTCATTCAGCTTCTTTGTAATTGATACTTTCAAATTATAAAAAACCTTCCGGATGGAAGGTTTTTTTTGTGTAATATTTATTTTAAAATTGACCTACATATTGAATTGCAGAATTCATTAAGATTTCTCTTGTAAGATAAATTCCTTGTTGAGAGTATTGTTGTGCCAAAACATACCCCGCAGTTAAACAATTATACCGTTCTTGTGGAGTACCATGAAAATTAGGATTATTAAAATCATAATTTCCTTTAGAGAAAAAAGAAGAAGCAACTTCCTGTATATTTAAATATCCAAATCTAATTGCTCTGTGATATAAGTAAGAACCCGCAATATAATCTGCAAATAATTCTTTGTATTTCCCGCTAAGTCCCGTTCCGAATTTGAAATCTAAAATATGTGCAAATTCATGAGCTAAAATAAT
>BIFV01000072.1 GCA_003990955.1 Sporomusaceae bacterium FL31 | reverse complement strand
CGCTTCATAATTGGTTTGCGGCGGAATTCTTTTTAAAAATTTATTGATTTCTGCATTACTGCGGATTTTCAGAATGTCTTCTGCGTGATTTTCGTTAAGCGATTTTAAAACTAATCGTTCAGTTTCCAGTTTCATATTTCAAAAGTAATAAAACCTTGTGTAAATTAATTTAAAATTGAACCATTAAGAACATTTAAGAGGTTAAGGTCATTATGAAAAATCAAATAGCTCTTTTTTAAACAAAATGTCAAAATTGATAGTCAGCTTAATATTCTTCACAGCTTAATAAAATCTTAAAGGTTAAAATTTAAAATACATTTTCAAATTCTCAAATTAATTCATTCTCAAATTAATTATCTTTGCACTGTGTATATAAATAAAGAAGATTTAGACGAATTAGAGTTTCCGCAATTGCTCGCGGAAATTGCTCCTTTTGCATATTCTCCGAAAACGAGAAATAAAATCCTTGAACTTCGTCCTATGAACATTGACGAAGCGGAAGTTTCATTAAAAAAAACTTCCGAATATTTGTCGAGTTTTGAAAGTTCAAATGCGATTCCGTTTGATGAATATGAAGATATTGAAAACGAAT
>BIFV01000071.1 GCA_003990955.1 Sporomusaceae bacterium FL31 | reverse complement strand
AAATTATGTTTTTTTATTTGATGATTTGACCTTTGTAATATTTCTCTAAAAAGAAACCAAGATCTGCTCTGTAACCAATCCCTGAAGCCTCAAATTTCCAGCTTCCGTTTCTTTTGTAAAGACGTCCGAATTCTACACCTGTTTCTATTGAAAAATCTTCATCAAGCTCATATTTTGCAATTTCCTGATGATTGTTATTATCCACAACTCTGATGTAAGAGTTTCTTACCATTCCGAAGTTTTGTTTTCTTCTTTCGAAATCTTCAATCGTTACCACAAACAGAATTTCTTCCACTCTTTGATCTACTTTTTCAAGATCGATAACAATCGCTTCATCATCGTCTCCATCGCTACTTTTCCCATCCGGATCATCTCCTGTATGTTGTAAAGCTCCGTCCGGAGAATTTAAATTATTATAAAAAACAAAATACTCATCTCCCACCAGTTTCCTGTCGGAGTCAATCATAATTGCTGAAGCATCTAAATCGAACGCATGACCTGTACCTTCATTAGGATCCCATCCTAAACCGATTGTCATTTTTGTAAGTCCTAATTCTATTTTTTGCCCTTTCTGTAAATTAATTGCCATAATCTATAAATATAATTTTTCCCTTAAGATAGATTTGATTTTTG
>BIFV01000070.1 GCA_003990955.1 Sporomusaceae bacterium FL31 | reverse complement strand
ATCCGGCAGCGTTGATGCCACCTCTACCGGACCTCATAGAGGCGTACTCCGGCCGTGATCTCGCGGTGAAGTGTGCTCCCGGACTCGATTTCGACAATCTGGGCTGGGACGGGGAAGTCGAGGTCGTCTCGCTCGACGGCGGCGTCAAGGAAGCCTGCCTGTGGTCGACGGGGCTGGCCGAGTCCGGCGTCACGCGTCGAGCTTCGGTGCTTCGCTCCGACGGGAGCGGGTGGGCGATCACCGACGCCGAGGACGACGTGATTCCGGAGCAAGCGCCGGGGGAGTGGATCATCGACCCGGACGGAGCGGTAGTGCGCGCGGGCCTCGTGCGCCACTACGCGGCCAGACACGGCCTCTGGCAGCTCGATCCACGCATCGCTTATCTGACCGGTGACAGCGTCCCTGAGGGAGTTCGCGGATTCCGGATCCTCGAGCAGATCAAGTACTCCGAGAAACTGCTCAAACAGACACTGTCCAAGCAGGACTGCGGTGTGGCCGAAATCCTGGTGCGAGGAGTCGACGTGGACCCGGCAGTGCTGCGTCCACGGCTCAAGCTCAAGGGCTCGCGTGCACTGAGCGTCGTGATCGTGCGGATCGGACGATCGGCGTCGGCCTTCATCTGTGAGGCGTCCC
>BIFV01000068.1 GCA_003990955.1 Sporomusaceae bacterium FL31 | reverse complement strand
TTAGCGATTATATCAAATATAATCCGGATAACGATGGAACTCCTGATAGAACATATAATTCAGACTGGGGATATTATACAAATGCTGAAGGAAAAAGAGTAGCACTTTCTAACAGGTCAAATTATTATAATAAGCCAGTTATAATGCTTAACTGGGATTTTAATATTAATGAAAAATCAAAATTAAGTACAGTTGCATACATGTCGAATGGTAGAGGTGGTGGAACTGCTGACCTTGGGAGAGTAAATGGTAGAGGACTTACGACTTTAGTAAATGGTCAACCATACTTTAGAGACGCACAGGGACTTTACAATTTTGACAAAGTTTTTGCTGAAAATGCTGCAATAAATCCAAATACGGCAGCTGCTGGTTCAACATTAATAAGAAGGGCTAGTATCAATTCTCATAACTGGTATGGTATTTTAGCAAATTTCCAACATAAGATTAATGATAACTGGAATTTCTCAGTAGGTACTGATGACAGATATTATTACGGATATCACTATCAAGTTATTTCTGATTTATATGGTGCTCAAGGGTACAAAGATTCTAATAATAAAAATATAGCTCCAAACGTTGTTTCACAAACTTCTGACTATAAAAAATTATCATGGAATCCTTTTGGAGGTAGCCAAGTTC
>BIFV01000067.1 GCA_003990955.1 Sporomusaceae bacterium FL31 | reverse complement strand
ATTTAATATTCAGTTATTTAAAAAATATTGTTTAATTAAAATCAACGTCAACAATTTGTTTCCCTTGCTTAAGTTCCTCTAATCCAATGGTAAAGGGAGTTACATGTAAATGTGGAAAACTTTTAAGGTTAAAAGTCAGTCAATTAGTCTTTACCCCTTTTAAAATAGGCTTCTGTTTTCTAACTTTGTAGGTAGATTCTGAAAGAAGGTAATCGCTGATCAAGATAAAAAAATCACTTTATTAACTTTCAAAAAATCAAATACTTATCGTTTCAGCGGATGTATTTGCAGAATTTTACTTTTTACAAAACAAAAGACATAAAAATTATAATATGGGAATTTTCGATAAAAGAGTAAGCTATAAGCCATTTGAGTACCCTGAAGTTCTTCAGTTTACAGAAGCTATCAACAAATCATTTTGGGTACACTCAGAAGTAGATTTCACGGCAGACGTTCAGGATTTTCAGTCGCAGCTTGAGCCGCACGAAAAAAATGCTGTAAAAAATGCACTTTTAGCGATTGCCCAGATTGAAGTTTCGGTAAAGACTTTTTGGGGAAACCTTTACAACCACATGCCAAAACCTGAGCTTAACGGTCTTGGAGCTACTTTTGCAGAATGCGAATTCCGTCATTCTGAAGCGTACTCCCGTTTGCTTGAAGTTTTGGGTTACAACGAAGCGTTTACTCATGTTGTAGAAGTTCCGGCTCTTAAAAAGAGAATCGGCTTCCTA
>BIFV01000066.1 GCA_003990955.1 Sporomusaceae bacterium FL31 | reverse complement strand
CAAAATATTGTTTTTGGTCTTTTAGATTTCGGAACAATACTCGCACCGGAAAATTGCGATAATTACCTACACCGACTTGTAAAACCTCAATTTTCGAAAACCTTTCTGGGTTATCTTTATACACCTTCTTGCCATTCAGTTCATATTTCCAACGGTCTGCATTTATCCAAAGGGTTTTACCTTCAAGCTTTTTCTTAACAGCATCTATCTCATCAAGCCATATTATCGATGGCTCGTTCCAATTTACTGTATTGTTTTCATTGTCGGGTCTTTCTTCTTCCAAAAAGTATGTTTTTCCCTCACAATCAAAATAATATCTTCGTTTTGAGTCTTTTTCTGTAGTATCTTCATATTTTTTGTATACAAAAATTTTCCCTTCAAAATCTTTCACCAATAAAGGTTTATCGCCAGTTTTGGTTTTAAAATTCAATTCATCGGCTGAACCTTTCACTTTCGGCAATACCATAAATCGCAAACCGGTTTTTAAAGTGATATATTGTAATGGCTGTACCCAAAAGTTGGGTTTTGCGGCTATTATACTCGTAGACGAAGTATTGACCTGATAAGGAGCTTGCGCCCATACGTTTGCAGTAATTAATATATAAAGGTATAATTTATAGGTGATTTTTTTCATTTTTGTTTTTCAGAAAAACGAATAGCATAAAGTCCCGCTCCAATAACAATCATTATTGCAGGAACAATAAAACTTAATGGTGGTTGCAAAACCTGTGCTGGTGCAAACTTGAAATAATTGTT
>BIFV01000065.1 GCA_003990955.1 Sporomusaceae bacterium FL31 | reverse complement strand
GCAGAGGATCCACGACAACGCTGACCCCGGACGAGTGCCAGCGCGCCTGGACCGATCAACCCAGCCAGAATTGGCCGCAACTACCTGATCGGCGCCGGCAGTGCAGACCTCGACGCACACGGAAGTACAACAGACGTTTTCGATGGCTGAGTTCGGTTGCACTACGTCGGGGGCAGTGACGAATCCCCGTGGTGACCGGTGGCTATGACGACCACCTGAACAACAGCGTCTTCAGGCATCTCGGGGTAGTAGTTGACCCGGAGTTGTCTTGCGAAATTCGTCATGTCGGTGCCGGGTGGCTGGCGGGCTGCTAGCGGCGACAGATGAGCGAGATCGTACGTTTCTACAGCGGTGACCTGTCCTGAAAGGGGGCGGGCGGTCGGGTGATTTATCGAAGATGAAAATTGCCGGCCCTTCGTGAATGTCTTCGCGCCAGCGGACGGTGGAAACTTTCGCGCCAGAAACCACTGCCGTGTAATGCTTCTGATGAAAGTGCACGGTTTGAGCAG
>BIFV01000064.1 GCA_003990955.1 Sporomusaceae bacterium FL31 | reverse complement strand
AAAATATCTGTTACAAATTCTCCTGCTGTTACAGTAGTAATTGTAAGCTGGCTTCTTACTAAGCTTATTGGCGTACTTGCCAAACCACTGATTCTATGTAATACAATAGATGTTGAATTTGATGAGTTTGCATTAGTATATGCAATATCAAGATTTCTATCTACTGCAAGAGGGTTTATAAATTGTCCGGCATTTCTTTGAGTACTCGAAGACAACAGATTATATGCCCCTTGTGCATTAAAAATGATATGATTGTTATAAACATAAGACGCAATAAGATATATATCTTGATCGTCAAAAGCTGTATATGCACCATCTCCTCCATAAACTTCCGAAGACGCATAAAAATTATTCGCTAAAGGTGCTCCCGAAAGTGCTTTCGTGCCATTATCTTGTGCACCAAGAACCATATCTTCATTGGCAAATGTAGCTACTGGGTTTAAAGTACCATGATAAAATTGAGTAATATTAAGACGTTTATTTCTCACTTGAACAGCAGTAGTATTAGCAAGACTATTTTTATTTGCCGCAAAGAAAATACCTCCATCATTACCAATTACAAACTGACTAGGATTTTTCGGGTTAAAAACCAATACATG
>BIFV01000063.1 GCA_003990955.1 Sporomusaceae bacterium FL31 | reverse complement strand
TTCGCGCGGAAGTGCTTCCGGAAAGTTTAAAGGTCAGGATGTTCAGGCCGAATTAAATTTAAACCTAAAAGATGCCGCAACAACTCATCAGCAGACTTTTGATATCAATGGTAAAAAAGTAAGAATTACGATTCCTGCAGGAATTTATGACGGACAGCAAATAAAACTAAAAGGTCACGGAAACCCGGGTGTTAATGGGGGACCAAGCGGAGATTTGTATATTACTTTTAATATCAATCCTGATCCTAATTTTGAAAGAGCAGGAGATGATCTGAAAACTAAAGTGACGATCGATCTTTACACCGCAGTTTTAGGTGGTGAAGTTACTGTAAACACATTGGACGGAAGTGTTAATCTTAAAGTAAAACCCGGAACTCAAAACGGAACTACGGTAAGACTAAAAGGAAAAGGCTTTCCGGTCTATAAAAAAGATGGACATTTTGGTGATCTGTTTGCAACTTATGATGTGAAATTGCCGACTGATCTTACAGATAAGCAGAAAGAACTTTTTGAACAACTTAAAAATTCCTAAGCTATGAGTGAAAGAATATCGCGGGAAGAACTCGTACAGATTTATAATATTGAAATT
>BIFV01000062.1 GCA_003990955.1 Sporomusaceae bacterium FL31 | reverse complement strand
ACAGCCGGGAAGACGAGTACACGGTGGTTCAAAGTGGCCGCGTCGCAGCGATGGTCGGAGACGAGGTCGTCTACGCGGAGACCGGCGCCATGATCTTCAAACCGCGTGGCCAGTGGCACGCCGTGTGGAATCCCGACGACGCTCCAGCGCGGATTCTCGAAATCATCACGCCCGGAGGAATGGAAGACCTGTTCGAACTGATGCCGAAACTACTGGCCGAAGCAGGTTCCGCCGCGGAATCGGTTGCAGCGCGGGTAGAAGCAGACTTCGGGATCGAATTCGATCTCGTTGCCACCGCCGAGATCGCACAGACACACGGTGTGGGATTCGGCATCGAAAGTCACTGACCGACTGTCAGCACCTACCGATCGAAGGAAGATTCATGCTTGTACTCACCGGAGCAGAAGACCTCAGCGCCAACCTGAACCAAGAGCTGGGCGTCAGCGACTGGCACGATGTCACCCAGGAGTCCATCGACGAGTTCGCCCGGGTCACCGGC
>BIFV01000061.1 GCA_003990955.1 Sporomusaceae bacterium FL31 | reverse complement strand
GAAAGAAGAATTTTCATCTTTTCAGGATATGATCTTTGACTGTACTTATGAAATCATCAAGAAAAAAGGATCAAATGAAGACAGTGCTTGTCACTCTTCTCATGCTTTGTTTTCTGCAGTTCACGGATTGATTTCGATTATGATGATGAGAAATGATGATATTCCTTCAACGATGAATAAGACCACTTTAGACGAAACAGTTTCGGCTTTTATTAAATCTTTGTAATTTTTTTTTGAACTAAAAATTAACACTGTTAGGAAAAGTAACACGAAAAATTAACATAATTTAATTAAAAACAAAAGACTTTAAAAATGAAATACGATTTTTTACTTTATTTCTTGCAATTTTTTTTACCTCTTATTAACACTGTTAAGAAAAATAACACCCCAAAAACAGATCTAACCAAAACTTAATTTTAAATTATACTCATGGAAATGACACATTAACCAAAGCAATTAAAATTTGTTATTTTTTTTAGCTATTCATTAACACCGTTAGAAAACATAACACTATTAAT
>BIFV01000060.1 GCA_003990955.1 Sporomusaceae bacterium FL31 | reverse complement strand
CGATGGTTGCTATTTTCTCAGAAATTGGTCAGGCAATGAAAATTGTGCAAGGAACTTTTGATTCATGTGATCTTATATTTTATGTGCTCGGATTTATTATCCCTTTGTTATCAATATTTAAAAATAAAACTATAAACTCTTTAGATTATAAATAAAAATTTAAAAACAATTTTTTCGGTTGGAGTATTTGCATTCTTCGCTTTTATTGCTTTTGGAAGCAGTGATGATAAAGAAACGGAAGTATATCCTACGGCTATTGAAACTGGTAAAGACACTATTCAATCTTCAATACAGCTTAAAACAAGATTAGAGAATAACATCCAAAGTTTAAATTCAGATGATATTTCTAATGATATCAACTCAATTGATGGGATTGTTATTTCAATAGCATTATATAAGGCATATTACCAAACAATAAAAGAAGGAAAAGAAAGTAAAAATATCGATGAACAAAAATTAGCCAAACAACTTGAAGAAAGGGTTTCAAAATCTCAAGTGAAAAATTTTCCTAAATTAAGAGCTAAGTATGCAAAATTAATTGGCGAAAAACTATGGGAAAACAATATAGACGTAAGTATTGGGGGTACTAAAAATATTAATCTGAATTTTACGGCACA
>BIFV01000059.1 GCA_003990955.1 Sporomusaceae bacterium FL31 | reverse complement strand
GGACCGGATATTTCTACTTTAGGCTTCAACGGACAACCGTATGAATATGATGTCAACGGACAATTGGTTGATTTATCCAATGCCGTTTCTCCGGCAAAAGCTTACAATAACAATATTTTTAAGACAACGGTTGGTTACAGTAATCAGTTGAATATAAATGCAATGATTAAAAGTGATGGTTACAATGAGGATGCGCGACTTTCTTTCAGTTTAGGACAGCGAAAAGATCAGATGTATTTTGTAGATCAGTTTGATGTGACGAATTCTTTTAAAACTAAATTCAGCACGAAAATTTTAGATTTTAATTTTAATGCAGGGTTTAATTATGAAGAAAATAAAGCAACCAATACCAATAGAATTGGGCTTTTTAACAGAGCATATCAAAACTCTTTACTGACTCCGGTTTCTTTTTCAAATCAGCAGAATACTTATCTCAGCAATGGTTTGCAGAGAAGTTACAGTTTGTATGCAGACAATCCCGATTTTCTTTTTGATCAGGCTAATAAATACAATTATTACGAAAATATCCGCCAGTTTAATTTTGATGTAAGCAAAAATTGGGATGATTTTAAACTCAATATCAGTCAGGCTTATGATAATCAGGATATTATGCATCGAGATGTTTATAAACTGTCAACCAATGGATTTGTCAACGGACTATACAACAGAAGAGACCAAAAAAATGAGTTTTATAATTCCAATATTTTAATAAGCTATGAATTTGGAGATAATGATTTTAAAAATAAGCTCAGTTTCAACTATATTTTGAATGACAGAAAAGTCAGTGTTAATCATAG
>BIFV01000058.1 GCA_003990955.1 Sporomusaceae bacterium FL31 | reverse complement strand
GATGACATCCCAAAATCTGTCTGGTTCAGGATAAGTCGGAACTCCTTCAAAAATGACAGTTGTTGCACCGTTTAACAATGGACCGTAAAGAATGTAAGAGTGCCCTGTAATCCAGCCAATATCTGCGGTACACCAATAGATGTCATTTTCCTGATAATTGAAAACATTTTTGAAAGTGTAAGCCGAATATACCATATAACCTGCAGAAGTGTGAAGCATTCCTTTCGGTTTTCCTGTAGAACCGGAAGTGTATAAAATAAATAATGGATCTTCAGCATCCATAATTACAGTAACGAAATCGGCAGAAGCTTTTTCGTACAGATCATCCATCCAGAAATCTCTGCCTTCTTTCATTTTAACTTCGTTGTGGGTTCTTTTTACGACCAACGTTTTTTCCACAGTCGGACATTTTTCTAAAGCCTCGTCAATAATTGATTTTGAATCTAAAATTTTGCTTCCTCTGTAACTTCCGTCTGAGGTAATCAACATTTTTGCACCACAGTCATTCACTCTGGAAACGACTGCCGATGCTGAAAATCCTGCAAAAATAACAGAATGAACTGCTCCTAATTTTGCGCACGCCAACATCGTAACTGCCAATTCGGGAATCATGGGAAGGTAAATGCAAACTCTGTCGCCTTTTTCAATACCTATTTCACGAAGAATATTGGCTGTTTTGTTGACTCTTGTATATAATTCGTTGTAAGAAATGTGTTGCGCTTCTTCTTTCGGATCGTTTGGTTCCCAAATGATGGCAGTTTTTTCTCCTCTTACCGATAAATGTCTGTCGAGGCTGTTTTTGGTGATATTTAATTTAGCATCTTTAAACCAAGTGATTTTCGCTTCATTCATATCATATTTTACCACTTTACTCCACCTTTG
>BIFV01000057.1 GCA_003990955.1 Sporomusaceae bacterium FL31 | reverse complement strand
GTTAATTCTGAAACTTCTTTATCATTCAAAACATCCATTCTTGATTCAGGAGAAATAAGATAGGTATGAACAAGCGGGGTTGGAATTCCCTTTTCATCCAAAGCGGTGATAAAAGCTTCGCCAATTCCTAAATTCTGTATCAACTCAGAAGCATTGTAAAACTCTGTTGTAGGATAATTTTCTACAGCTTTAGAAATTTCTTTTTTATCTTTTGCCGTGAAACCTCTTAATGCATGCTGAATTTTTAAACCCAATTGTGAAAGCACATTCTCTGGAACATCACCCGGAATCTGAGTAATAAAATAAATCCCGACACCTTTAGAACGAATCAGCTTCACCATCGTTTCGATTTGAGAAACCAAAGCTTTTGAAGATTCATCAAAAATCAAATGCGCTTCATCGATAAACAAAACCAATTTTGGCTTTCCGCTGTCGCCTTCTTCAGGAAAAGTCATATAAATTTCTGCAAAAAGCGAAAGTATAAATGTGGAAAACAATTGTGGTTTATTTTGAATATCGGCAACTCTTAAAATATTGACAACTCCTTTTCCGTCACGTGTTTCAAGCAAATCGTGAACATCAAAACTCAGTTCGCCAAAGAAATCTGCAGCACCTTGCTGCTCTACAGCCACAATTGACCTCAAAATAGCACCTAAAGAAGCTGAAGCGATAGAACCGTAATTGGCAGACAATTCTGCTTTCCCTTGCGGATTATCGGTTACATATTGCAGAACTTTTTTTAAATCGTTTAAATCAATTAATGGCAGACCTTTGTCATCGCAATATTTAAAAACAATCGACATGATGCTTTGCTGAGTATCATTTAGTTCTAAAATTTTGCTTAACAAAACAGGACCAAATTCGGTAACCGTTGCTCGCAATTT
>BIFV01000056.1 GCA_003990955.1 Sporomusaceae bacterium FL31 | reverse complement strand
AATGAAAATTTCAGGTAAAATCTTTAACGGTAAAAATGAAAACAATACATTTTCAGGAACTAAACTCGCTTTAGCATTTACTTCAGCAGTAAAAAAAGGAGAAAAAATAAGTGTAAAAGTTGCGATTTCTCCGACAGGTTATGAAGGAGCAGCAAAAAATATGTTAGCTGAAGGAAAATCAAATAATTTCAGTGAAATTCAAAATCAGGCAGTTGCAGACTGGAATAAAGAACTGTCAAAAATTGAAGTTAAATCTGAAGACAAAAACAAACTGGCAATTTTCTACACGGCAATGTATCATGTTTTCACGCAACCGAATATCAACATGGATGTTGACGGAAAATACCGCGGCAGAGACAACAAATTCTACATGGCAAACGGCTTTGATTATTACACCGTTTTCTCACTTTGGGACACTTTCAGGGGAGCGCATCCTTTGATGACGTTAATCGACAGAAAAAGAACAGCCGATTTTGTAAATACTTTTATCAACCAGCGTGAACATGGTGGCAGAATTCCGGTTTGGGAACTGGCTTCCAACGAAACAGAATGCATGATCGGTTATCACGGCGTTTCTGTAATTGCAGACGCAATGGCGAAAGGAATTACCGGTTTT
>BIFV01000055.1 GCA_003990955.1 Sporomusaceae bacterium FL31 | reverse complement strand
ATCCATCGACTTTTTTACATCAACCAAAACATCTTCAAAATTGCTGGCAAGGATTTCTACTTTTTTACATTTTGTTTTAAATGATAAACTGCCTTCATAATTGGTTTTTCCCAAAAGATTGTCGTCACAGTAAACAGCTGCATTTTCAATCGGTTTTTTGTTGGTTTTATTGAAAACTTTCAATTGAGTTTGCCCAAAAATAAGTACTGTACAAAGTAAAAGGAGAGTAGATAAAAGTTTTGTCATTGAGTTTTTATTAATGAGACAAAACTATTGATAAGAAAGTTACAAAACCATAAGAGAAAATATAATCTTTTGTTAAAAATAAAATCTGCTGTATTTCAATTTAATACGTTTTGTTTTTATATTAATCAATTCCCAGATGGATGATAAATTGGATTTTATTTAAGATTTTTTTAGGCTTTTAATAATTAAATACTATTTCTACTGTTTACAACTTCCGTTAGTTCGTGTAGAAATTATTTGAAGAATAATTTTGTATTGAGAATTAAGATAATTAGATTTCACTATGTATATTTTTATTTCTACCTTTTTCCTTTATAAAAGTAAAAATTTGTTCAGTCAGCAACTCAACATCTTGAACCTGCTTGAAATCTTCCCAAGTAATTTTTTCCTCCATAGTTTTTTGTAAAATAATTCTACTTAATTCTGCTTTATCATTGAATGACTGTGGTGACCTTTTAGTACTTTCCTTCCATATTTTATTTAGTTCTGTTACTTTTGCTCCAAGCTTTTTCAAAAAGACACCAATA
>BIFV01000054.1 GCA_003990955.1 Sporomusaceae bacterium FL31 | reverse complement strand
CAATGGAAGAGTATTTAGAAAAATTAAAGTCTGAATTTCCCGCTCATGAATTGAATTACTATCAATCGAATATTGAAGGAGAACTGATTAACAGGATTCAGGTAGATGATTTTGATGCGGTTATTATTAACCCCGGAGCTTTCACACATTACTCTTATGCAATTGCAGACTGTTTAAAGAATATTCAAAAACCGAAAGTAGAAGTTCACATCAGCAATATTTACAAAAGAGAAGAGTTTAGACAGAAATCTGTAACGGCAGCTTGTACAGATGCAGTTTTGTCCGGCTTTGGAATGGACGGATATCGATTGGCGGTTTTGAGTTTGTAGAAATTTTGCAATTCTTATGAAAATAAATGATCATGTTTATTGTAAAAGCATTGGAATATACTCCAGTCAACTAACAAAAAGAAAATCATACGCAATTATAGAAGTAGATTTACAAAATGTACGAATACGGAATGACGAGGATAAAATTAGATGGTATTCAAAATTTTATTTTGATTTAAATAGTGAACCGGAAATAGTTTTAATTAACATAGATGAAGAAATACTTGATGAAGAATCCGATACTGTAGAAGTGACGATCGAATTCTCAAATGGTGAGAGATATTGGGTCGTATTTACCACCCCAAAATATTTGGATCAAGTATTGAATGAAGAGACTTATTTTTCTGTTTTCCACTACA
>BIFV01000053.1 GCA_003990955.1 Sporomusaceae bacterium FL31 | reverse complement strand
GATACATTACCGTGTTCATATCCATTTTCTGAAGGCTCATTGCCATTCCCATGTCTTTCATATCCCCATTCATCTTCATCATATCGTTCATCATTTTCATCCCTTCAAAATATTTAAGTTTAGGAAGCGGAGCATGAAGCTGTTTTACACCTTCTCCTATATAAATTGATGCAGACTTCGTTCTGTCTTCCGGAGTTACCAAAAGCTCGTAAGAAGTATTTTTTTCTGGAATGGTTACTACGATATCGTACGTTTCAGAAACTCCGATGATAAGTCTGTCTACCATTAACGGCTCTATATCGTTACCATCGTTTGCCACAACTTCAATCTTTCCACCCGCATAATTGATCCAGAAATAAGACGAAGCACCTCCGTTGGAAATACGAAGCCGCACTCTGTCACCTGCTTTAAATTGAGATAATTGCTGTTCAGAATTGCCGTTAATTAAAAATTTATCATAATAAATATCGCTTACATCCATTGCAAGCATACGTTTCCATTCATTGGTCACTTTAGTTCCGAAATGTCCTTCCTTTATGGCTTCCCAATAACTTTGAGTGCTTTTTTTCTTTATACCGAACCAATCATTGGCATTGTGAAGCATTCTGTGTACATTTTT
>BIFV01000052.1 GCA_003990955.1 Sporomusaceae bacterium FL31 | reverse complement strand
AAAAAATCTCTAAAATCTCTGATAAACATCCAGTTAAATAAATATAGCGGATACACCAGAAAGAAAAAGAAATGCTGGTATTTCTGAATTCCTTTTGCTTTAATCCACGGAACAATCAATAAAAGTCCGCTCTGCTCGATGTCGGTATCCCAACCGTCAACATTTGGGTAAGCGTGGTGAGCTGCAATATGTCTTTTTTTCCAGATGTATGAGTTGGCTCCCACAAAATCAAAAATCTGCAACACAAAACTGTTCAGTTTTTTGTTTTTAAAAATATTATTGTGAGCTGCCTCATGAATTAAATTCAGGTAAATTAAAACCAATGAAATTCCCATCAACACAAAACTCGAAATATAAATCCACGGCTGATCTGCATTTAAAAGAGCAAATAGATACAACCCAAAATAGATCAAAGGCAAAATAATCGCTTTGATCTTAATATAAACATCTCTGTTTTGGGGAAGTGTTTCTACTCGCTGGTTCACTCTTTTTCTTAATTCATTAAACAGTTTGGCGTCGTCCGGGTTTTTAAGGTAAATTGGTTTTTCCATGAGATTGTTGTTTTCTTATTAAAAAAAGTATTTTTCATACTCGTTCTAAATTTTCAACAATCAAAAATCATACAAAATTTTTCACTTTTCTTGGTTCGTATTTATCAACCAAATCAGCGATTGCTTTGATGTGTTCCGGCGTTGTACCACAACATCCACCAATAATATTGATCAATC
>BIFV01000051.1 GCA_003990955.1 Sporomusaceae bacterium FL31 | reverse complement strand
AACACTGTTGAAAGAAGGAAAGGCTTTTCATGAAGCCATTGATGCTATTGCGCAGCCTTTTCAAGATCAAGCAATCGATTTGGTAATTGGTCCTGAAGCACGAGGGTTTGTCGTGGGGGCTCCAGTTGCTTATGCTTTGGGGGTAGGGTTTGTTCCTGTGAGAAAACCAGGGAAGCTTCCGGGAGAAACATTAAATCATCAATATTCGTTAGAGTACGGAAAAGATGCATTAGAGGTTCATAACTAATATTTTATCAGTGAAACAATAGGATATTGTTCCAACGATTGTCTGCCTTCAAGATAAGATAACTCAATCAAGAATGCCAGTCCGACAATTTTCCCGCCTAATTGTTCAACCATTTCGATCACTGCTTTCGTTGTTCCACCAGTAGCGAGTAGATCATCTACAATTAACACATTTTGGCCGGGCTGAATAGCAT
>BIFV01000050.1 GCA_003990955.1 Sporomusaceae bacterium FL31 | reverse complement strand
GAATATTTGTTTAAATTTTTAATGATTAATGAAAAAAATCTGTTCTTTTTTTACCCTTCTCCTCTTTACAATTTCTTACTCGCAGGAATTGAAAAATTTTGTGATTCCAAAAGGTTATACTAAAATTGTAGAAACAAAAGGAGATCTGGATAAAGACGGAAAAGATGAAACAGTAATTGTTTTTAACACCGACATCACAACAAAATCAGAAGGACTTAAAAGAAAGCTTTACATCATTAAAAACATTAACGGAAAATTAAAAATCTGGAAAGAAAATTCATCCGTAATTATTGACAGCAAATACGGCTTCTATCCAACAGATAATAAACTTGATGTCAACATTAAAAATAATTGCCTCCTAATTTCCCAGCTTTTTTTCACAAATTCAAGACATTCAGACACATCAAAATATACTTTCCGATTTCAGAATGGTGATTTTTATTTAATTGGTGCAAAATATCAACTGGATGATACGTGTGACTATAATTTCACCTATGAAGCTAATTTCTCAA
>BIFV01000049.1 GCA_003990955.1 Sporomusaceae bacterium FL31 | reverse complement strand
TCCAGATAATTGGTTTCAATATCTCCAAAGAGCTTCTTTACTTTTGCCCCGTCTGCACGGTAAACATTCTTTGTTAACTGCGAATTCTGGGTAATCTGCTTCGGTAAATTTAAATAATTAGATTAAAAAACCTAAAGCAAAAATGAAAAAAATTTCTTCCATCACTAACTCTGATACACGAGGAATGATTCTCAGTCATTTGCGTATGTTTTTTTCTTCAAAAATAATCAAGAGTAGGGAATACCTACTCTTGATTTTAAAAATTTGTTTTTTATTGGATTTGAATTTCAGTGATTAAAGTTTTTAAAAAATGCCATCACTAACTCTGAAACATTACCCTTATTTACTGTTGTATGGGTGCCAATTATTATCTAATGATTTAGTGGTATAATTATGAATAATTTCAGTATCAGATTGAAGTTTACGTTTAATTAATATATCTCCTTCTGAAGAAATTTTAAAATCTTCTTCATAATTACTTAACACTTGTTGTAATTTATTGTTAAATTCAGATTTATTCTTGGGTTCATAATTTTCATATTCATTACCATTAAACAAAATTGG
>BIFV01000048.1 GCA_003990955.1 Sporomusaceae bacterium FL31 | reverse complement strand
TTCTTGGGGTGGAACAGATAGACCAGATGGAGCAAGTTATGGTGGATATATAAAGTTTTCAAGAGGAACAGGAAATAATAATAATTTAGATTTTTATTATAATAATGGCCATAATGGTGATGATTCAAGAATTTGGTTTAGAACTAAAGAGTTTGTTAATGGTGTAAGAGATTGGCTTGAGCTTTATCATACAGGAAATTTTAATCCTAATGATTTTCAACCAGTAGGTGATTATGTGACTACAAATACTGTTCAAGATATAATTGCGAGTAAAAACTTTTATACAATAGGAGGTAGTACTTTTTATAATCATAAATTAAGAGTAGTATCAGAAGACGGTTCAAATCCAGGTATAGGATTTTATAAAACAGGAGTTAATAACGGAACTATTCAATATAATGGTTCTTATTTGTTTACTACATCAGATACTAATGCTTTTACAACGCTTGTAGGTTCAGGATTTGTTAAAGAAGCTTCAAATGATACTTACGTATTATTAGGGGGAGGTGGTCATAAACCAA
>BIFV01000047.1 GCA_003990955.1 Sporomusaceae bacterium FL31 | reverse complement strand
TTTAGCGATCGTTTGACGGAATGGATAAAGATTGACAACGACCATGTCAATCCCTTGAATATGATGCTGCTGCATAGCAGCAACATGAGCTTCATTATCCCTGATTGCCAATATTCCCCCATGAATATAAAACGTGCGTTACTCAGCGTATCTGACAAAACTGGTATTGTGGAATTTGCTCAAAAACTGCATAGTTTTGGTATTGAAATCATTTCAACTGGCGGTACCATGAAAACACTGCGTGAGGCTGGCATCCCAGTCACTTATGTCAGTGATGTTACCGGCTTTCCTGAGATCATGGACGGACGGGTT
>BIFV01000046.1 GCA_003990955.1 Sporomusaceae bacterium FL31 | reverse complement strand
AAAAGAAATAATGAAAATATAATAAATATAAACAATCTTTTAAAATATCCGTACTTGGATCGATTTGATACTAGAATTGAAATCTCTGAAATAAAATCATTAAAAGAAACGACAGAAAACATCAAAAATATCTTATCTAATTTAGTAAACAATCAAAGCCCTAATAAGATTTATATTCCAACACTTCGAACAGCTCATTCTTTATACGATGACACTCATAATAAAATTGAAAATGATATTTTTCATTTTACATTAACATACAACTATAAAGAAAGTATTCAAAACATACCCAACTTAAAAATTTTTACTGGATTAACTCTTTATGAAGAAATATTAAAGGCTAGAAATAGCGAAAAAACTGTACGAGATCATTTTGAAAGTTTTGAAAAATTTCTAAGCCAAAGTTTTTATGAAGGAAAAAATGTAGATATTGTTGCAAAATTTGAAAAAGGAAAAAGTAATCAGGAGGAGAACATAATTATTCATATAGAGGGAGAAAGTGAAACAAGAAAATTATACGACTTAGGCGATGGAATACAAGCTATTATAATTTTGATGTATCAGATTTTCATGGCAGAAGATAATACGATTATTTTTATAGATGAACCAGAACTCAATCTCCACCCAGGAATGCAACGATTATTTTTTGAGCAAATAACTTATAATTCTGACATTACCAAAAAAAATCTAACATTTTATATTACAACACATTCAAATCACCTATTGGATTTAA
>BIFV01000045.1 GCA_003990955.1 Sporomusaceae bacterium FL31 | reverse complement strand
GAATCTTTTTTATCTGCGGTTACCAAACCAATTTCTTTGGCAATTTCTCTTACTTCCGGTTTTGTCAGTTCACCAATCGGAAATAATGCTTTTGATAACTGATCCTGATTCAGCTGGCAAAGAAAATAAGACTGATCTTTATTGTTGTCTTTTCCTGCCAACAAATGAAAAATTTCTTTTCCGTTTTCATCAAAAGTAGAATCTACTCTTGCGTAATGTCCTGTAGCCACTTTGTCAGCACCTAAAGACATTGCGGTCTTCATAAAAACATCAAATTTTACTTCTCTGTTACACAAAACATCAGGATTCGGAGTTCTGCCTTTCTGATATTCATCAAACATATAATCAACGATGCGTTCTTTATAAAGTTCGCTCATATCGATCACCTGAAACGGAATTCCTAATTTTTGGGCAACCATTAAAGCATCATTACTGTCCTCAATCCACGGACATTCATCTTCTAAAGTTACGGAAGCATCGTTCCAGTTTCTCATAAAAAGAGCAACCACTTCGTGCCCTTGTTGCTGCAGCAAATATGCTGTAACACTCGAATCTACGCCTCCGGAGAGACCTACTACTACTTTCATATATTCAATTTTACGAAACTCTTAACGGGAGTTCTTAGTTGAGCCGCAAAATTACGATAATCCTATTCACAAAAAAAATGATAATTTTATGCATTGATAAAAACGATAGCAACACACAATCGTTTTAAATATTCACCAAAAAAATATTTAATATGAAAAAACTTTTTATTTCTTC
>BIFV01000044.1 GCA_003990955.1 Sporomusaceae bacterium FL31 | reverse complement strand
GAATATTTTCTATGGTTTCTTCCAGCTTTTTGATGAGTTCCTGAGATGCCATATTTTAAGGATTGATCTTATAACTTGAGATTTTCCACTCTCCGTTTACATTTTTAAGACCGAAAGTTACCTTCAGAGAGGTTGTTTTTCCGTTTTTATCGGTCACATCGTATGTTGCATTAACACTTGATGCATTCGTGCTGGTTCCGTTTGTAGTAATGTTTTTAACGCTTACATTTTTTACAGCTCCAAAACCTGAAGTAGGATTCGAGAACGATTCGTAAGATCCCCAACTTGGATTGCTTGATGAATCGAAAGCAGCTTTTAAATTTTGAGAGCTTACATTATTTAAAAACTTGCTTACCGTATTTTTAGGATCAGCAGTCGGCTGTTTTGGCTGAGACGGAACTGTTGTTCCCGGATCTGTTCCTGTTGTTGGCGGCGTTGTCGGATTATTTGGATCAATTACCGCATTAGGATCCTGAATAATCATTGTAGAATCTGTTTTTGGTACTTCAGGAACCTTTAAAGCTGAAGGATTTACATCTAAACCAATTTTCGACATTTTGAAT
>BIFV01000043.1 GCA_003990955.1 Sporomusaceae bacterium FL31 | reverse complement strand
GTAATGTGGAAATTGGCGAAGAAGTTTACGTTGGTCCGAATGCAGTGATTCGTGGCGATTGGGGTAAAATTATAATCAAAGATGGTGCAAATGTTCAGGAAAACTGTACACTTCATGTTTTTCCGGGTATTGAAACCATTTTAGAAGAATCTGCACACATCGGTCACGGTGCGATTATTCATTCCGGGCATATCGGAAAAAATTGTCTGGTGGGAATGAATGCTGTCGTAATGGATAAAGCAGTTATCGGTGATGAATGCATTATCGGAGCATTGGCTTTTGTTCCTGCAAACTTCAGATGTGATGCAAGAAAATTAATTGTTGGAAGTCCCGCAAAAATTATCCGTGATGTTTCTGATGAAATGATCAAATGGAAAACGGAAGGAACGAGACTATATCAGGAATTGGCAAGAGAAGGAAAAGACGCAATTCTCCCTTGCGAACCGTTTACAGAATATGTTCAGCAGATTCCTACGAAAGTTGTTGATTACAGCATTTGGGATGATGTGAAATAACTCAACCTTAAGTTTAATATGATTAAAAAACTTACCATTTTCTACGGTATACTATTTACATTTCATTCTCTGGTTTTCGCTCAGACTGTCAATGTAAAACCTTTGACGATTGGAGAGATCAGAACAATAAAGTCTAAGATTTTAAAAGAAGAAAGAATTTTAAATATTTATTTTCCGCAAAATTTTGACAAAACAAAATCTTACCCGATTATCTATCTTTTGGATGGAA
>BIFV01000042.1 GCA_003990955.1 Sporomusaceae bacterium FL31 | reverse complement strand
ACAGTGTTCAGCTAATTCATGTTTTGCTTGGCCTCCAAACCAACAGTAATGTATTTTTTTAGGAATCATAAATTTTATTTTAAATTAAAACAGTAAGGTTGCTGCTCTCCTACTTCCTGCAAAAATTAAACCTTTACCTACATTCAAAACATTATTCTTTGGCTAATATGCTTTTAGATAAAGTTTTAAATAATATTAAAAATGATATTGTAGAATGGCACATTTATTCCTTATAAATGTAGATTACTACTCTACTCTGATCCAATTTTAAAAGTATTTATGAAACAGCAGGCTGAAAACCCTTACCAACCGAAAAAATATGTTCAACTCACCACACCGGACTGGGTAAAAAATGCTACTCTTTACGAGCTGAATATTCGACAGTTTTCAGTTGAAAGCTCATTCAGAGAAGTTGAAAAGCAGCTTCCACGGTTAAAAAAAATGGGGATAGATATTATTTGGCTGATGCCGATACATCCTATCGGAAAAATTCATCGTAAAGGGACTTTGGGCAGTTATTATTCTGTGAAAGATTATTTCGCCATCAATGCCGAATTTGGTACAGAAGAAGATTTCCGAAGCCTTATTAATGCCATTCATCAAGAAGGAATGTATGTGATT
>BIFV01000041.1 GCA_003990955.1 Sporomusaceae bacterium FL31 | reverse complement strand
ATTAATTTCTTGCTTTATTGCATTTGCAACCGGAACAGTTTCCACTTGTATTTATGTAGCAATCGGCTATGTGATCGTTCATGCCATCGACGGAAATATTGTACTGCCTTTTGTGGTTGGTTCTAAAGTGAAAATCAACGCATTATTTTCTTTCATCGGAATTCTTTTGGGCGAACATCTGTGGGGAATTTCCGGAATGTTTCTTTGTATTCCTGCGATTGCCATCATTAAAATTATTTTTGAAAGAGTAGACGGTTTAAAACCTTGGGGAAAATTGCTCGGCGAAGAAGAAAAACCCCACAAAAAGAAAAAAAGCTACAAAATTTCTAAGAATATTACGTTAAAGGAAATGGATTAAAATATGAGTAATTGGCAATAAGCAATGAATAATTTCATCTAAAATTAAATTTTTATTGATTTTTTCACAACGAAAAAGAATTTTTATTTAATTTTAATAAAAAATCACCCTATGAAAATTATTAAACTTATTATCAGTCTTTTATTTGGATTAATGTTTATCAATGCAGGATTAAACAAATTTCTCAATTACATGCCAATGGAAAAGCCCACTCCTGAGCAGATGGAACTTTTTTCGGCACTTGATAAAATCTTCTGGTTGATGCCACTAGTTGGTGCTGTAGAAATTATCGGCGGATTATTATTCATCTTTCCAAAAACAAGAGCTTTAGGCGCCATTGTTATTC
>BIFV01000040.1 GCA_003990955.1 Sporomusaceae bacterium FL31 | reverse complement strand
GTTGGTAGCTCGCCTGGCTGATAACCCGAAGGCCACAGGGTCAAGTCCTGTCCCCGCAACCAAGTTTACACGCTGGTGTAGCTCAGTCGGCAGAGCGTATCCTTGGTAAGGATAAGGTCACCGGTTCAATTCCTCTCGCCAGCTCCATATTTGCGGGTGTAGCTCAATGGTAGAGCCCTAGCCTTCCAAGCTAGTCACGTGGGTTCGATTCCCATCACCCGCTCCATAATAGTTGGTAATGCCGGGGTGGCGGAACTGGCAGACGCAACGGACTTAAAATCCGTCGGAGCGTGAGCTCCGTACCGGTTCGATTCCGGTCCTCGGCACCATATATATTTCTCACGCGGTCGTGGCGGAACGGCAGACGCGCTAGCCTCAGGAGCTAGTGGGGGCAACCTCGTGNNGGCAACCTCGTGGTGGTTCAAATCCACTCGACCGCACCATAAAATTTTATAGTTATATCTATCACGCGGTTGTGGTGGAACGGCAGACACACCATCTTGAGGGGGTGGCGCTGAGAGGCGTGTGGGTTCAAATCCCACCAACCGCACCAAATCAAAATTAAGGCTCCTAGCTTCTTAGCTAGGAGTTTTTGTTATTTTAAGTGCTCTGTACATCTCTATGTCATTCCTTTGTCTATAAAAAATAATTTGACATAATTAGTTATGTATGATATTATGTATAAGTCGCCAAAATGACTACGGTAAAATATAGCAAATATATTGATGAGCTGTTAGTCGGCAGGAATTAATTACTATGAATAATATCTTGACAAGTGTAAACTGATTATGGTATTATATAATTCCGTCGTGTT
>BIFV01000039.1 GCA_003990955.1 Sporomusaceae bacterium FL31 | reverse complement strand
AAACCTGAGTCTATTTGGCAGCACGACAAAGTGCTGCCTTATATTCTCACATCCTTAAAGGACAAGATTAATGAAATAACTGTCATTGAAAAGATTACAATTTTCGGTAGCAGAGGAAGGCTTCCTGTGGAAGGCTGGAACGAATTGAAAGGAAAAGACTGGGATATTCTTATGCAAGCAAAATGTAAAATAAAAAACGCAGGAATTTTAGTCGATAAAAATTATCATTTAGATCTTTTGGTATTAGATGAAGAGCAGGTAAAAAAGTTTTGCCAAAACAAAGTCACCAAAGAAATCTTTCCTGTAAATGAATTGGAATGTTTAATAAGTAAAAACAAAAATGATGGAAAAATTCGATGACGAATTTGGAGATTTATCTGAATATAAAATTCTTTCTTTTGAAGAGATAACCCAAGGTTTTGAAGGGAACAAAAATCCTTTAGAAGGAATAGCGAGGAGATCTTTTGAGGAAATATCTTACGAAAATAAGATTGGGACTCAAGATAAATGCAAAACTACAGAAGGTAAGTTTTACTCTGGAAATATGAATGAGAACAGCCTTTTAAAT
>BIFV01000038.1 GCA_003990955.1 Sporomusaceae bacterium FL31 | reverse complement strand
ACTCGCGGCACGCGGATTGAAAAAAGTTTCCTATGATTAAGTCTGAATGCTGATTATTCTTCTGTAAGTAATTCGTTCAGTTTGGCTAGCTGGTTAATATGGATGGTGCGGTTATCGAAAGATATAAAGTTGGCTGATTCTAACCGTCTCAGTTCGCGAGACAGTGAAGTGCGGGAAACATTCAGGTGTTCGGCCCAGGCTTTTTTGGAAAATGGCAGTGTGATGACTGTTGATCGCCGGGAGTGGCTTTCAGTAATGAGAAAGTGCGCAATCTTACTCTGAATAGAGGATAAAGAAAGAATTTCGATTTTTTGATTCAAAGCCAGCATGCGTTTCGAGACTGAGCATAAAAAATTTAACATAATGGTTTGATCAAGAGCAAATAACTGCAACAGATCCTTTCTGTGCAACAAAAAAATTTTGCTGGCTTTACAGGCGAAAATGGTTCCAGGATAATACTGGGTTCCGCCAAACATGGCAGCATCGGCCAGGAGGTCAAACTGCCTGCGGGTAGTCACAGTAATGACTTTCCCGGAAAGGAAATCCTTTTTGACATCTACGCAGCCTTCGAGAATGATTCCCAGAGTATCGGCAGTCTGGTTAATGGAAAAAATAATTTCATTTTCTTTATATTTCCGGATCCGGTAGTTAATCTTAGCTAATAGGCCTGCGATTTCGTTGAGCGCCTTTTTTTGAAATAAAGCAGATTGCTGAAGGGCAGTCAGCAACTTATCCATGGCTTTTCTCCTAAAAAAAAAATAAGTGTATCACCAGATACTGTCTTTACTCTTATGGTATAGTATAATTTTAAAAAAATCAATTGATAATAAAATTCATTATCAATAAACTGTGCTTGCTATCATGAGTAGGAGGAGAAAGTATGAGCATAAGAAAAATGAACCGGACGGCACTGCTGCTTGCCCTCATGATTGTTTTCCAATCTTTGCGCTTATATTTGCCAATACCGTCATTTGTGTCAGTCTATATCATTGGCAGCATGGTGAATGCCTGTCTGCTGTTAGCTGCGTCAATGGTCGGCTGGAAAGCCGCATTCGTATTGGCTGTTACAGCGCCGGTAGTCGCTTATCTGCAACAGGTTTTGCCACTGCCTGTTCTTATTTTGCCGGTTGCTGCTGCTAATCTTGCCTATGTGACTGGCTATCTGGTTTTGGCTGGTCAAAATAAGGTACTGGCTATCAGTATGGCGACAGCCACTAAGTTTATGATTGTTTATCTAACGGTAATAGGACTCATTCAATACATTGGAATCACTGGCAACATGGCAGCTATGCTGACGATGATGCTAGGCTGGCCGCAATGGATTACCGGATTTGGCGGGGGGGCGATTTTTTTTGCAGTACACAAAAAACTATATAACTCCACCTTGGGGTGACCCGAAGGACGGCAGTAACCTGGTTGATGCCAGGCGATGTTCGGCGACTGCCATTGATTATGAGGATGATACCGAACGATTCATGCGGGATGTGAGGAATGGTATACCCATTACCCTATTGGCGGCACCGGTGGCAGTCAACAGTTTTGATGATTACCGGCGAGTATTCGGTTATTTACAAAGCCTGGGAGTCCGATCTTTTCATAATGTTTTACTTAGAGCGGATATAACCATCTGGGGCTATATAGAATTATTGCGGCAGAATAAGCAAGCGGCTTTTTTATCTTCTCCTTGCGCGGCAGTGACAGAATATATCAGGCGTCATAAGCCCCAGCTGAAACCGTATCTCATGCCGGTATACAGTCCATTACTTTGTACGATTATCTATTTGCAAAAGTACCGGAAACTCACTGATAGGCTGGCTTTCTTATCGCCCTGTGTCGCCAAACGTAACGAAATCAAAAGACTGGATTTGCATGGTTATAATATTACAATTAAAAAGTTACAGCAGTATATTACCAACCACAATATTGATTTGACCCGATATAAAGCCGTTGATTTTGACGACCGGCCGGAAGGGGCCGGACTTACTTTGGGTGTGTATGGCGGTGTCAGTGAATGTATTGCCGCTCATTTGCCAGATCGCCAATTTGTCAAAATAGGCGGCCCTGATAAAGTGTACCGCTGGCTGGATGAATATGAGCGTATTGCTTGTACGAATGGAGCGTTACCTCATTTGGCAGAGCTCTATAACTGCCGGGCTGGCTGCGAAGGTGGAACAGGTATTAGCGATATGCAGAAAAAAGGGCTGTCACCGGTTGATGCCAAATGGTCAAAGCTACCGGGAGAGGCCGTGGACCGCAATCGCTGTGCTGCGGCACACTTGTTTGCTGCTTTTCAACAGACACTCCAGTTGCCGGATTTTATGTCTGATTGAGCAAGAAAACTGACGGGAATTAGAACTGAGAGGGGACAAAAACATGATTTGTGTTAAAGATCATGATGTGCTGCTGCATATCACTTATGACGATATTGTCAAATACCATGGACGAACCTTTATTGCTGGTGCTGCAATGGCCTATAAACTGTTAGAACTGGTCAGTGCTGTTTTAACCAATGGGATACTGGTACGGGACAAGTTTCACATTGTACTTGGGGTCAATGGACCGGGAATCATTGATGCTATCGAAATGGCTACTCGTGCCCGAACCCGGGGAACACTGTCCATTGATCAGCAAATTGCCCGCGAGAAGGATGCACCGGCAGCAGCCGATGGCCAAGATGGAAAATATTATTTTGAAGTTACATATGGGAGCAGGAAGATGACTGTGTGGCTGCAGGACGGCTTAGTTCCACCGGAGTTTTTAGTTTTGGCTGCTAAGACTCATGATGGGACTATTACCATGTCAGAAATGGTTCGTCTGCAGCAGCTAAAAGAAGAGATTGCTGTCATAGTTATCTCAAAGGAAGCCCGAAGTCTGTTTCAGTATACTCTTCAATAATTAAAGTTTCATGGGTAAGATAATATATTTTATATCATTATGGGGGAATTGAGGATGAAGAAAAGACAAAAAACTCTGGTGACGGCAGCGGTATTGGTATTGATTTCGGCGACTGGTTATGCAGAGCATGTCCCGGAAGAAAACTATATGCTTGATGAAGTTGTCGTTACGGCGACCCGGACGACTCAGAGCACTAAAGATGTTCCGTCAGCAGTTCAAGTGATTACCAGACAAACTATCGAAGAACAAGGCGCACAAACTTTAGAGGATGTGCTGCGCTATGCTACCGGTATTCAATTAACGCGCAGCAGCACATCACCCAGCCGCGAAGCCATCTCCATTCGTGGCTTTGACTCCCGGTTTTCCATGATTTTAATTGATGGCAAACGGTTGGCGTCAGAAATCGATCAGAATTATGAGTTAGACCGTATTCCGCTAGAAAATATTGAACGAATTGAAATTGTCCGTGGGCCGGTCAGTTCGCTGTATGGCACTGAAGCGCTCGGGGGTGTTATTAACATCATCACCAAAAAATCGAAAACACAATCGCTAATGCTTGATGTTGGTGGTGGTGTATATAGTGGCGGATCAAGCGGCAAAGATCGCTACAGTTTTGCTTACGATTCCGGTGAGGTCGGTAAATTCTCGGTTAGGCTATCCGGATCACAGGTCGAAAATGAGGCACTCTTTAAAAGCAGCGGCCTGACGTTTGAACCGTACGGGACCCGGAAAAATCTCAATGCCGTCATTGATTACCGACTCTCTGATCGTGAGACAATCAGTTTTTCCAAAGGCTATTCGAAGGAAGCGACGCACGAGTATGTAAAGCCGGCAGCCGCAATATGGAAAGCCCGGGATTATGTTGAGCGGGATGAGCACGCGCTATCTTACAGCAAAAAAGAGGAAGATCATGAGCTGTTCCTGCGCTTTTACCAGTCGGAGATGGATAAAAGTCTTGACCAGTATATTGCTTCAAACCAAGCTCTGGCTAATTGGGTAAGGGCTAAACGTACCGTCAAAGCCTACGAAGGCCGTTTCACACAGACGCTAAATTCACAGCACCGGCTGACTTTTGGTGCTGAATACCGCCCGGAAACATTCCGGGGTACGGCAGTTGATACGCATGAAGGCTATTTTACTGTGATTCATCCCAGCGGTCAAAGCAAGACAGGATCAACAGCCCATCTCAATTATTCGGCAGCCTATGTGCAGGACGAATGGAATATGAGTGATAAATTACTGGCGATTATATCGGCTCGTTATGATGACAGCAACAAGTTTGAAAGCAATCTTAGCCCTAAACTGGGACTTACTTATAAACTCAGTCAGGATACCCGCATTAAAATGAATGTTGCCGAGGGATTCCGCAGTCCAACACCAAACCAACTGTACCAGAGTGCAGCTACGCAACAGGGAAATCCGAATTTAAAATCAGAGACTTCCCAATCCTATGATATCTCGATTGAAAAAGACTGGGATAAGAAATCGGGTAAACTGACATTCTTTAATAATGATGTGACCGATATGATTGACCTGGTCACAATCTCCGGGACAAACAAGCAATACCAAAATATTAATAAAGCTTCGATCAAAGGCGTAGAAGCCGAGTTCACCTATGCGCTTTCTGACCGGTTAGCCTGGACAAATAGCTATACCTATCTGGACGCCGTCAATGATGTCACCAAGCAACGCCTGCAAAACCGGGCACAGCATGTGCTGGTATCAGGACTGTCTTATCATAATCAGCAAGGCTTTACAGCCAGTTTGCAGTCCCAGACTTTCGAGAAATATCTTGTTTCACCCGGGGGCGATAAATCCTACTCTGTCTGGAATGTAGCTGTGTCGCAAAAACTTTCCGATCACCATAAGCTGCGGATTGGTATTGATAATATCTTTAACAAAACAGATAAGGATGTACCTCTTCTAGGTACCTATGTGCATGGCAGTATTCAGTACTCTCTATAATTGGTAGAGTAAAAAAACTGACTTTAGGTTAACAGGGAAGATCCTTACTTTCAGAAATGACTGAGACATAGGCTGTTCCAACACGAAAATCCTTCTAGCAATTGCTAGAAGGATTTTTTCTGGCAGGAGAAAGATTCCTCTGTAACTTTGCTGTAAGACTTCCAGAACTTACTAGCTTGCTATCGACAGGAGTATCATTAAGCTGGCAAGAAGAATATAAAGTGAAACATTGCTTATCGTTACATAGTAGAACTGGATTATCCGATGTTTTTTAACTTGAGAACGCGGAATGAGAAACAAATCTTCGTATTTGGGAGGAATCTAATGTTTGAATTAATTACTGAAATAGGAAACAAAATTATAAATGGTGGCTTCAAGACTCATTTGTTGGCGTTCTTTATTAGTGTAACGTTAGGCATCATAATCATCCAACTGATTTTTTCTAAGATGCTCAAAATCGTTGCAAGAAAAACCAATATCGCTTATTCCCTGTTGCAGCAAACATTTAGAGGAATACCTACTTTATTGGGTAGTCTCATTGGTCTCTATGCGATTATGGAAATCCTAACAATTCCGCCTCGTCCGCTCATGTTTTTACAAAAGTTGTTCCACTCACTGATCATTCTGTCGATCACCCTTCTGGTTGCACGTCTGGCCTCCGGTTATCTGAAACAGAAGTTCGGAAAAACATCCGGCGCTTTTGCTTCTACTTCGATATTAGCGACAACCATTGACCTGGCCGTTTATACCATCGGCGTATTGTTTTTGCTTGAATCTTTTGGAGTGGCGATCTCGCCATTGCTCACAGCTTTGGGAGTCGGCGGTTTGGCAGTTGCTTTGGCGCTGCAGGATACGCTGGCGAATTTATTTTCCGGCATCAATATTCTAGTGGCCAAACAAATCAAAATCAGTGACTTTGTCAAACTATCGACAGGCGAAGAGGGCCATGTCATGGATATGAACTGGCGTAATACTACCATAAAAACCTCCACTGAAAACATGGTAGTCATACCGAACCAAAAGTTTGCTTCATCCATCATCACCAATTATGCACAGCCGTTTGCTGAGTGCTCTATCGGTATTCCTATCGGTGTCAGCTACGATAGTGATTTGAACCATGTGGAAAGAGTCACTGTTGCGGTTGCCAAGGAAATTCTTCAAGAAATCGAGGGCAGCGTAAAGAGCTTTGAGCCGGTTGTCCGGTACGTTAGTTTCGGCGAGTCCAGCATTACCTTCAATGTTACTCTGCGGGTAAAGTCTGTAACAGATCAGTACCTTGTTCGTCACGAATTCATCAAAAGAATTCATGCGCGTTACCAACAGGAAGGAATACGAATTCCATTTTTGATTAGAACGGCAAGCTAGAGTGGAAATGCGGGCAGAAGGTATTATAGCTATACTTGAAAATATTGGAATATTAGTATATAATAAATACTGTTTGGATGTTGTCCTGACGAGTATCCAAATAGGTTGCTTTGCAGCCTTCTGTTTCTTAACACGGGCGGGCGTAGCTCAGTGGTAGAGTACCGGCTTCCCAAGCCGTGGGTCGCGAGTTCGAATCTCGTTGCCCGCTCCAGAAAAATCAATCCTTCTAGCGATTTGCTAGAAGGATTATTTTTATTCAGGGAGGCAATACAAATCTTGACTTATTTCCCATTCGAAAATACCGATATAATAAATGTGGGGTGATGAGAATTGATAGCGGTAATAACTCGACAAATATAAGTTAAATAAATAAGATTTACTTTTCATGAATGAGATATCAGAAGTAGTAAGTGACTACATAGAACATAAAGTTAAAATGCTAGTCAAGCTTTACAGAAAAGGATACTCCTGTTTATTACCAAAGTTCTATAAGCGTGGGGTTAAATATTAAAAGTCCTTGAAATAGTTGCCGTTTATAAGTTGAGTAAAATGACAAAAATACGGAGGGGTTCCATTGAGAAAACTGACTATTTTAATACTAATTCTCATATTTTCTTTAGCGAAGCCAGCTTTTGCCAATGCGGAATTACAATATTCTCCAAATGATCTGTATACGATTATACTTAGTATCTTAGGAAAGGAAAACTTGCCTCAACCAGTAAGTAAGCTTACATTTGGAGAAACTCAAGCAAATACCATTGATAATATTATAAAAAGCGAATTTCCAATGTCATCCACAAAAGTTGCAAGGGGTCAAATAGATAAGTATCGATTTACTCAAGCGTACTATGATAAATTATGGATGGTTTATTTCACAGGGAATGCTAGCTTGGCAGAATGGAAGGATAAATTATTTGAGGTTTCATGTTCGCTAAAACTAGAAAATCAGCAATTACAAGAAAAAGAAACGAACGTCTTTGCAAAACTAGTTCAACTTTATGGAAATGATGCAACGGTATCAAAATATATATCAAAGAATATATATGAAGGAGGGAATGATCCTGAACCCATGTTTGATCCTAAACTTAATTATTATATTTGGGAAAAAAATAATATAATTATTACTTATCGATGTTTTTATGATGGTAAAAACTCTACTGTTGTAGTCGAATATTGGGATAAAAACTATTTTAAGCAGAATGAACTTAATGGGAAGTATCGCGTTCTGGAGTATTAAATTTTGCTGGGCATACCTTCCTTTCAGGTTACCAATCGCAGGAAGGCAAAGAGGAAGGCAATAGGCTATAAAATCACATAGAAACGGTAGACGAGGTAAAACCTACTACATGTAAAAAACCTTGATTTTATTGATGTCATGACTTGTGTAGACTAAAACAAAGTAATCTGGCTGAGTTCTCAA
>BIFV01000037.1 GCA_003990955.1 Sporomusaceae bacterium FL31 | reverse complement strand
AGGTCGACACATCATAAGCGCACAATTCACTTACATTGTTTGGTTTTGAGGGAATACCTCAAAAGAGACTGAATAGAAACGAGTATAGCAAGGAACCAAAAGCGCAAGCAACGGAGTCGTACATACACTGTACGTCGAGGATGATTGCGAAGAAGGTGACGAAGCTAGGCGAAGTTTATAGGCAGTCGGAAATGGGCCTATAGCTCAGCTGGTTAGAGCGCACGCCTGATAAGCGTGAGGTCAGTGGTTCAAGTCCACTTAGGCCCACCATTTACAAACTAATAAGTGACCAATAAGTGGTCAAAATCATGGGGGCGTAGCTCAGCTGGGAGAGCACCTGCCTTGCAAGCAGGGGGTCAGGAGTTCGATTCTCCTCGTCTCCACCATTTTATGTCCAAATGTCGTTTTAACAATGACTGAGGATATATGTTCTTTGAAAACTGCACAGAAGATAATCAATAAATTACCTCTCTGAATAAGAGAGAGTAACTTAACGAGCATTTTAGGATAGGATAAAACCTATGCAACCTGTTTGCAACAAAGCAAACAAAAATAGCTGAGGCTGAAACTGGCTAGTAGGTATCAGCTGCAAGGCGGCCCGGAAAAGCATGAAGTGCCGCGTACTCCTGTACGCAAACAAATGCTTTGAGGACCAACGAAGCAGATGATGCGTAATAGACAGTTGAAGCAGAGTAAGTCAAGCTACTAAGAGCATACGGCGGATGCCTAGGCGCCAAGAGCCGAAGAAGGACGGGGTAAGCTCCGAAAAGCCAGGGGGAACTGCAAGCAAGTATTGATCCCTGGTCGTCCGAATGG
>BIFV01000036.1 GCA_003990955.1 Sporomusaceae bacterium FL31 | reverse complement strand
TTGAGCACCGCACATCTGGCATTTATTACTTCTTACATTGTTTAGTTTTCAGGGAACACGGTGTTGCTTTGTTTGCTGCCATTTGACAGCTTATCTATATTAACATAACTTATTCATCATGTCAACATTTTTGTTTTGGTATTTTGTGTCATCGCGTTTTAGCGACTTATTTATGTTAACACTCTTCACGCCTTGTGTCAACACATTTTAAAAACTTTATTCACGATTACGGCAACATCCGCCAGATTTACCGCAGCAAGATTTGTTAACTTCAGCGAGTTGGTTGTCTGCCCACGCAACTGCCTCTTCTTTATTATGAAATAATCCTTTGCCAAACATGTCTCTCAGATTAGCTGCGACATCCTGTCGATAATCAGCTAAATCTTTTTCTTCAATAATATAATTCTGTAACTTTCCATCTTCACCAATTTCAAAGCTAACCATCCATACGATATCAGTTGTTGTATCTGTAGCCATACTCTTCGCCTCAATTTAATTATAAATTTATGTAACTATTCTATCCTAATTATAACAATATGAATCATCCCAAGCCATTATAATTTTTGCCCATAAAAAAGACAGGTACTCACGGTCCTGTCTTTACACCTATATTTAGATTAAATTCCTCAATCTTATTGCCAGCATATTAGCCGTTTAAATAAACTAATTGTATGAACAAAACCAGCATCAGAGAAAAAGTAATAGTGGTGGAAAAACGAATTCCCCATGAAATACCACATTGCTAAAACAATTGCTATCACAAAATACAACAGCACCAACCATCCGACAACCTGATTCATCAATCGACTTATTACAGGAGCTACTTTTTGAAACTTTGATTTTATATAGTTATTCATCATCAATACCCTCCGTGAATGAAAATCTCAGAGGAATGTTTTCAATAATATATTGATGATCATGATATTTTATTCATAAATATATGCTTTATTAACGTCGCTGCCTGCGCAGAGTCCTTATAAGTTAGTTTCAAAATAATGAAAGTTGGTTTTCACCATATCCCTCTTTATAACTATGAATGATATCCCTCATGTTGTAGATAATGCCCCGTTTATCACACTCTTTTTGAAACAATTCCCACAATACTTTTGCTTGAGGAGAAATGCATTCATATTGATTGCCAAATTGATTAAGATATTTTTGTTTAATTAAAGGAAAATCTTTATCAAGTTTCTTATAAAACCACTCTCGCTGATTTTGTCGTAACGTAACGCCAAACGCTGGGTAGATAAACTTTGCACCGCTTTCATGAGCTAGATGGATGATAGAACTGATATTGGACTCATTATCTTCAATAAATGGCAGGACTGGCATGAGCAGTATTCCCGTAAAAATACCATTCGCCGAAAGCTCGCGAATTGCCGCAAATCGCTTTGAAGCTCCGACTACATGTGGTTCTACTTTTTTACAAAGCCGATCATCAGCAGCAGTAATGGTTATTTTGATAAGCACAGGAGAATGTTTACTGATAGACTTTAGGACGTCAATATCTCTTGTTACTAAATCGCTTTTAGTCGCAATGGCAATACCAAAGCGATAGTTATCGATGAGTTTTAGTGCACCTCTAGTTAAGCAATATTTTTGTTCATAAGGATTATACGGATCACTCATAGCACCTGTGGCAACGACCCCGCTTCTACGCTTTGATTTTAGCTCCTGGGCTACCAAGGCTAAGGCATTGTCTTTTGCCCTTACTGTATCAAAATTCTCGATGCGATAACAATCACTGCGGCTGTCACAATAGATACACCCATGACAACAGCCTTTGTAAATATTCATATTATAGTTTTTGCCAAACCAAGCATTATTCGCTTCATAGCTTGATATAATGGTCTTTGCCGATATAAAATCCATAACAGTCATCCTTTAGATGAATTCCTTGATTACGGTTGTTCAGTGAATTAAGCTTTCTAATGATCATGAGCCTGAACTAGCTCCAATATGCTCAACTAGCTTGTACCACGCTAGCCTCTTCTAAGCAAAACGAGGCAAGAAATGAATAAAACATTTTTATAGCATTACAAGTATAATTGCAAAACATTGAGGCATAACAAGCATGATTTAATAATAATGAGCATAGGAGTTCGGTAATAGACATGCAAATAGCAATTATTTCAGACACGCATCTTAAGAAGAATACAGGACAGCTAGATGATTTAATTAGTGAATTTCAGAATATGGATCTGGTCATACACGCAGGAGACTACGGCGATCCATGGGTTCTTAAATACTTACAAGAGCATTTTAAATTTATTGGAGTTTGGGGAAATACAGATAATCATATTATTAAGGAAGCCTTACCAGAAAAACTAATTGTGCAGTTTGGCGCCTATCGAGTCGGAATCTGCCACGCTCATGGCAAAGGAAAAACTACTATGGAACGAGCCTATAGTAATTTTAATAACGAGCAAGTAGATATTATTATTTTCGGTCATAGTCACCAACCTATAATAAGAACAAAAAATAAAGTCCTTATGCTAAATCCCGGCTCGCTCACAAACAAGCGAAAGGAGCGTTGGTTTACTTATATTGTACTTAGCGTTGATCAGAGTTTACAAGCCGCGCTCATGATAAAAGAAGTATAGCTTAAAAATAAAGGGATATATATACCCCTGATTATTTTCTCTTCATTGATTTGCTTTCAGCATATTTTTGGTTTTCCGCAACTCTAAACTTAACCATCCTGCTTATTAATTCACAAGGGAGCGGCTCTCCTATAGGAAATTGCACTGATCCTTTTGCGGTTTTATAGGTCATTAATTCATGCTTAAAGGCGTCAATTCCACTAGGAGCCGGATAAAATCCTATATGATTTTTAAACGCCGCAAAGTGCACCAAATTTCCCTGCAACACAAAAGTAGGCATTTGATAACTTATCTTCTCCACGGCGTCTGGTGCAGACTCTTGAATGACTTTTCTTAACAGATTAAGCTTTTCCTGAATGACAGGAGCAAATTGCAAAATATATTCATCAATGGTCACAATAGATTTTTTGTTCTGTTCCATGATTATGCTCGCTCCATTCACCTGCTGATCTTACTGCCATTAAATAAAAATCGCATAATAGTTAGAACCTCAGGCGGTGTCATCCGCTCTTCATACCCTAACTCCTGAATCTCAGTCCACACAATGTCTTGCATCTCTTGAGAAATCACTGTCAACTTCCTAATTTCAGAAATAACAGTCTTGATTTCACTATTATCCATCAGCGCTATGATCCTTTGGGCTTTTTCTTCACCAATGGCCACTAAAAAAATGGCCATTTTCTTTATTGGCGTCAATGGGGTACCTCCTCAAACTATGAAAACAAACCGCTTGCTAATTACTAAGATCAGTATTTCCGCTTATTTACTTACTAACAATGTAGAATCACTTAATACAACATCTTTGATCTGCTTCTTTTTATCCATGTGAAGCCCGCTTGAGATATCAATTGAGGTGCTGCCATTCCCTCTAAAATGGAAATCCACAAAAAAATTCGCGCCGTCTGCTTCTATCTCTACTCTGTGGCGATAATCACCTTTATGAATGAAATCGGAAACAGTATACTGCCTATAATTTTCGGAACAGAATTTTTTAATGGCAGGAATGATCATTTCTCTATTCAACATTTTTTCTCGACTCATAATTAACGACCCCCAAATATCTGCTGCTTCTTGCTCGCTCGGATTCTGCGTAGACCCTCAATCTCCCAGTATTGTTTCCAACAAGTATTTTTAGTACTCATTGTCATCCGTCACTGAGATTAATATCTATAGCCTAACTGTCTTTTCGCTAAGCAAAAGTGTCTTTCCTTTTAAGTATAAAGTAATTGTCAATACCTAGTAACCTATTGATATATCAAGCTGACTGTATAAAAAACATTCAACAAAGTCTAATAACCAGTTGTAGGTACAGGATTAAATCCTGTACCTACAACTTTAATTTAACGCTTAGTTAACACAACTTTTTATCATATATATTAAGCAATCCAGTGCTTTCTACCCTGTTATGTAATTTCTCATGATCAATTGAATACAAAGCTCGTTCTTTCATTCTCTCAAAATAAGCTGAACCGGCAAATGTAAATTTCAATTTATCACCGTCTGCTTCATACATCTTTTGATTGGAAAAAGATATAAAATCACCTATAGCTAGGCTGTCTGGCAATTCCAGCAAGGGGATATTTAATGCGCATCTCACACTGTTATGACCTGCTAAATATCCGGTGGCAATAGCTTCTGTGTGTCCGATATAAAATCCGCTTTTTTCTCCCGCTACAAATAGATTATCGATTGCCCTAACCTTCATTGTATTTTCCCGTGGAGCAATTGAAAGATGTCGTATAGAGTTAGCGACACCTCCTGAATACGGATCTTCAAATTTAGCATTCTCAAATCCTTTAATTTTCCTCAGCTTTTCAATAGGATAAAACGGCGCCATTAATTTCGCATGTCCAGTATCAAGTAAAATGAGATTATCAGCAAAAGCATTTAACGAATAATGCTGACATATTTTTATGTTTAATTTTTCTGGATTCTTTTCTTCGGCAGAAAGAGGTATGATGACAACCCCTTCTTTATTCAATCTTTCTTGAAGTTCTTTACTTAAGGTGTCTTTGTTTATTTTTACAGAACCGCTAAAAGAACCATAGGTGCCGTCATTTCGTTTTCCCATCATATCCTTAATTCCGCATTTTTCCGTAATACTAACCCTGCCACCAAAAGTAGGACATCTTAATATACACATGGCACACCCATTCCCATATTTATAGCAATTATTCATAGGTCCAGTCGATCCAGTGGTTTCTACAAAACAATCGCCTGTGATTGTTGCTCCATCATCTAATACAATTGATTGTATCCTTTGATTTTCAAACTCTACATTCTTAGCTGTGGTATAAAATAAAAGATTAATCTCCATTTCTTGCAGTTTCCTTCTTACCGCACTTTCAATTAAATTTACATCATAAATACTAGCATGCTTGTGCCCTGGGAAATCGACGTTCTTATGCCTCGAACAGCGATCAGTTATTTCAAATAATTCGCTTCCACCTAATAAGATAGATTCCTCAGCAGCTGTATATCTGCCATTGTTCCTAGTCAAACCGCCAACATTCCCAAGACCTAATAATAGATCGGTTCGCTCTAATAAAGTCACCTTTGCTCCAGCTTTTTTTGCACTTACGGCGGCTGCACAACCCGCCCATCCACCGCCAATAACGATAACCTCTTTCATTGCGATCTCCTCCCTGAGCATTATATAGAAACTAGTCTATGCATTATGCTATATATCACTTTATTAAATGGCAATTTGTCTTATCACATTTTATCGTAGATAATTGTTACTTCCTCGGAAAAACGACCCGTAATTATGCCTAAATATCTTACTCACAATTCAGATTTTATCTGATGGTTTAATTGTTTTAATAGTGTGATAATTTTATTGTAGATAATTTGATTGGGGGAAAGGAGTAATACTATTGTGAAAAATGATCTAAACACTGAGGTGAAAAACGAGGTACCAAGAGGCAATGGCTTGCTAGACTTATTTTGGAGTGTATTTGCAACCGGCCAAGATAAACCACCATGCTCAGACGATCCAGGCGTCATTACAAAAACATTTAATAAGTTTCGCTGGCAGGTTTTCTCCTCAATTACCTTCGGCTATGCCCTATTTTATGTCTTACGTCTTAATTTTTCTGTTATTAAAAAACCGCTTATGGCCGCCGGTATATTAAACGCACAGCAATTAGGTATCATGGGGTCGGTCTTTTTTATCACCTATGGACTTGGTAAGTTTGTTAACAGCTTTCTAGCTGACAGGATGAATAACAAGCGATTCTTTGCTCTTGGACTGTTCTTATCGTCTATTATAACTGTACTCATGGGCTTTTGTAATGAGTTCGTTCCACTCGTTGTATTATGGGGAATTAACGGCTGGTTTCAGTCCTTCGGTGCTGGTCCTTGTATTGTTTCTTTAAATCAATGGTTTAGCAATAAAGAGCGCGGCACTTTTTATGGAATTTGGTTTACCAGTCACAATCTTGGCGCAGCCTTTACTTATGTAGCTACAGCCACTATCGTAAGTGCATATAGCTGGAAATTGGGCTTTATCATTCCTGGTATCTTTTGTCTAGTTGGCTCTATTCTGATTTACTTCTTTATGCATGACCGTCCTGAAACTTATGGATTGCCAAATGTTGCAGACTTTAAAAATGACCACGCAGCTGTAGTCGAAAAAGACAAATCTGTGGGAGCTTTACAATGGTCAGTAGTTAAACGTCCGGCTGTATGGATTCTTGGTTTATCGAGTTTGTGTTGTTACATAGCCCGCTATGCTATTGAAAGTTGGGGTATCATCTACTTAACTGAAGCAAAAGGCTATTCTACCATCGGTGCGAGCGGAGTATTAGGGGTTATGCAGTTTGCTGGTATCTTCGGCGCTCTGACTTGCGGCCTTGTATCTGATAAATTTTTTAATCACAAACGCAATATGCCTGCTTTGATCTATGGTGTTCTATATGCTGCTGCCATCGCTGCGTTCTTATGGGCGCCTGCTAACCCTACAACTGATATGCTCAGTATGTGTGTGTATGGCTTTACGATGGGAGCACTAGTATGTTATCTGGGTGGACTTATGGCTGTTGATATTTGCCCGAAGCGCGCTACCGGTGCAGCGATGGGAATGATCGGTTTGTTGAGTTATTTCGGTGCAGCTCTCCAAGAAGTAGTCAGCGGCTATCTAATTAATGCTCATTTAACCATAGTAAATGGTAAAAAAATATATGACTTCGCTCTTGCCTCTGATTTCTGGGTAGGCTCTGCTGTACTTTCTTTCTTGTTAGCCGCTATGGTTTGGAATGTAAAAGCTCACGATTAGCTTATACAACTAACTATTAAGGAGAGGCATTATGCAGCTCAATCCTATGTGTTTGCAAAAATTAAAGTACTTTGCCCTCGATATGGATGGAACTATTTTTATAGGCCGAAAGCTAATACCAGGCGCAGAACAGTTTTTGCACTACCTAATGGAAAGCGGACGCAAATATGTATTCCTGACTAATAATTCGTCCAAGAACAAACAGAACTATGTAAAGAAACTCCAATCACTTGGTCTAGATGTTGATATTGATCAAATCTTAACCTCTGGTGAAGCTACTGCTTTATACCTAAAAACACTTAAACCTAATGCGCGTATCTTTTTATTAGGGACACCAGATTTAGAACAAGAATTTATTTCGCATGGCTTCACGTTAACCACTTCAACACCTGACTTTGTGGTCTTAGGCTTTGATCAGACCTTAACTTATGCTAAATTAACGGAAGCGTGCCACCTTATCCGTGAAGGTGTTCCGCTTGTTGCAACACATCCGGACATCAATTGTCCAACCGATGAACGTTCAGGCTATATTCCTGATGTAGGTGCTATGCTGGAATTAATCTATGCTTCCACAGGTAAAAAAGCAAAAATCATCGGGAAACCCTATCAGGAAATTATCGATGTACTTGTTGCAAAACTCAACTGCAAGCGTGATGAGACTGCCATGGTAGGCGATCGACTATACACCGACATCAAGTTAGCTGAAAACGCTGATATATGTGGTATATTGGTTCTAAGCGGTGAAAGTAAACAAACAGATTTAAGCCATTCAGAAATTCATCCTGATTATATCTTTGATAGTGTACGTGAACTTACTGCCGCTCTACAACAAGATAAGGCTTAAATAAATTTCGATCATTAAAAGCTAACGGTCATCCGCTCATATGAGCAGGATGACCGTTTCTTATTCTTAAATTATTTTTTCTGGTCTTTCTGAACAAGTAAGCCATGATACAGTGATGATTAACCGATGTTACAATTCCGGGATATCCTAGCTGAACAGAGGCAAGTCACAACTTTATAAACAGCCCCTTTTGTGATTGAACTTACTTTAATAATAAAGAACTTCACCGTACCATGTACTTACTCCGAATACGACATGACCATCATGTATATCATATATGGCACCAATAATCTTAACAAAATTGTTTAACATAGCTTCCCGCAAAATATGAGACGTTTTCAATCTCGCCACATTCAATTCAACATTTGCTTTTATCGAATTAAAAAACAAATTTCCTTTTTCAGTTTTTGCTTTCGCAACCGCAGGCTTTATAGCTTCGGTTACTGCTGCGATATAACCGGGTTGATAGCCGCCTTCAACTGCCGCTTTGACCGCGCCACAGTCCAAATGCCCCAAAACCACTATCAATTTTACATCGAGATACTTAATGGCATACTCAATACTCCCAAGAGCAATATCATCTACGACTTCGCCGGCTGTTCTTACGACAAATAAGTCACCAATCCCCTGGTCAAAAATTATCTCTGGAGGTACCCGAGAGTCTGAGCATCCAACAATCGCCGCAAAAGGAAACTGCCCTTCTTCTAGTTCTTTTGCCAATTCTTCTGCTATTTCCAGATATTCTCCATTTACGTATCTTTCATTGCCATTGATCAGTTTTTTTAGCGCACGTTCAGCCGATATCCCAGGCATACCGCTTGCTCCTCCTCAATTCTATATGTCACGCAAGCACTCCAACAGGACCAGGATTTACATATGATGTTTACTATAGAATATGATTATGTCTCAGATCATGTTCCTTACGATCTACTTAAAGAGGAAATAAAAATTCGCCTAAACAAGTGTCTAGGCGAACATCATTTTCTTTCTATAAGTCACGCTTTAATATTTACTCTTGAATCGTATTCTTGTCCGACAATCTATTCACAATACAAGCATGTCATTTTCGTCGAATGACCAGTGCGGATTATAGGCAACCTCCCAGTAGTAGCCGTTAGGGTCGGTGAAGTATCCGCTGTAGCCGCCCCAGAACACCTTCTGTGGCTCTTTGGCGATCACTGCGCCCGCTTTTTGCGCAAAGTCCATAACTTCATGCACCTCGACTTCACTCCTCACATTGTAGGCCAGAGTGATACCAGCGAAGCCAGAAGCAATCTGCGGTGGGTTCTTTTCATTAATATCCTCCGCTAAAAGAGCTAAGGGATACAATTCAAATTTCGTGCCGGTAGTGTTAAAGAAAACAACCTTCGGATTATCTTCCTTTTCATCGGTGGCAAAGCCAAGCCCATCACGGTAAAAGCGGATAGACTGGACCATATCCTTTACGCCCAAGCAGATAATGTTAATTCTGTTCAAAGAGCATTCTCCTTCCCCTTTTATTTTCATTTTGACTATAGAATAGACATTGGCATATCTCTGTCCGAGATCTTATCTACATCCCGATGTATTTCACATAATCAGGTATTGACATGAGTTGCATTTCAAGTTTAGATTTTGTTTCTTCCGATACAGCATTTTGCGTTGCCATTTCATATCCCGCTTGCTCGACGACTTGCAAATACTTATTTACGGTTGCTTTAATTTTTTCGTCCTTGCTCTTTAGCAGTTTGCCACAGTTACGATAAATCTCAAGAACAGGATTGCAGGAAGCAAACACTACTTTCATGGTTTCAAAATTCTTATTACCCGGAAAGCCACAGTTTGAAATCACTACAAATTGCTGCGTTTTAGGTTGTGAGTACGCAAGATCAAAGGTTTCGTCTGAATTCACAATTAAAGGACTTTTCAGCGGCACAAGCCTGTCGACAAAGTTCTTGAGCGCAGCTGTTACATTCCATGTGTAAACAGGAGAAGCAAAGCACACCACATCAGCAGCATTATATTTGTCCAGAAGATCTGTCATATCATCCTGCATCACGCATTTTCCTGGTGTTTTAAACCAGCAGGAAAAGCATCCTTTGCAATGTTCAATAGTCTTATCAATTAAAAACACATTTTCTGTGTCAGCATCAGCTCTTTTTGCACCATTTAAGAACGCTTCTGCAATTACATTTGTATTGCTATTCGCCCCGGCAGGGCTTCCGTTAAATACTATAAATTTCATCTGATTTCATCCTCCCTTTTAAAAAATTAATAGAATAAACGGTGTTTTTTGAGTGATATCTCGAACTTAGAGTTTTGTATTATTCGCACCTCTATGTAATAAATTGTACAAGGATTACACCTGCTATACAATAAACTCTCCGTAGAATTGTCTGGTTTAAAGAAAAAAGTTCAAACACACATTTAAGCCAAGAAAGCGCAAAGGGTATTAATACCCCTTGCGCTTTTCAAACTAAATGATCTACTCACAAACCTTTGATATATCTCGATAATTGCCTTTTTCCATAAAATCAAGACTTAAACTTCTCTATCAACGCCACACACTCTACATGTGTAGAAGTGATATAAAAACATGTAACCAATAATCCTCAAATTCGTTGATTCGTCATATCGCTCTCACAAGCCAGCTTTACAATTTTAAGTCGAAGAATACTTAGAACGATATGAATACAGCCAACACGCCGATATATTCCCTGATAGTACGCTTATAGCCTTATCGTTAATTAAAAATAGAATCACAGTATCTAGTGTGATTAACAAGATATTCGTGATATAGCTAAACTACCTGCCAGGATATACTCGCACAAAAATTTCATTAAAAGGCCAAGAATTAACGTCGTAAGTCTTTTCTAAAAGATTAGGAGACAATAATTTGTATATTGCCTTGCCTTCTTTAAAACAAAAATCATATTCGGTTCGGTCAAACCAAGGACCAAGTCCCTTTTTACCAGACCCTTTAATTCTGATCATATAATAGTTATGGCTTTGTGGTTGGTCAGGGAAAAGTACAGTTGATTTTACAATCGCCATTACCTTCTCTGGATCTTGAGCCCAAACTCCTTCTATTGGGTCTAACGTTCTTCCAATAAAGAATTTGTCTATTACGTCATTTGGTCCAGTGATATTTCCAAAAGGGATCTCTTCAGCCCAACAAGTACTTGTAAACAGCAAGACCAATGGGAATATTATCATTGAGATAATCATTTTTTTTAGCACACTAATCCTCCTTTATCAGCTACGTTATACGAAATACAATTTACTAATAGATTTTTATATTAGTAAATCCATTCTCTAACTGTAAGATTATTCCTGCATGGTATCCCGTGTTTACTTGGCTATATAGAAGATAATGATGCAAACAAAATACCTATTCTATAATTTCACAACTATAGAATAGGTATTTATTAAATCCGCTCTATCAATGTCACACACTCACAATGAAAGGTCTGTGGAAACATATCAACAGGCTGAATTTCACGGGCTTTATAGCCATATTCGGCTAAAATAGCTAAGTCTCTGGCTAATGATGCCGGATTACAAGAGACATAGACAATTCGATCTGGCTGCATATTGACAAAAGTCTCAAGAACAGTCCGCTCACAGCCGGCCCGTGGCGGATCAACAACGATGACATTTGGGCGAATTCCTTTTTTGTATAAGTTAGGCATTACAGCTATAGCGTCACCAACAATAAACTCAACGTTTGAAACACCATTGCGTTTGGCGTTCTCGTTTGCATCCTTAATCGCCGGTTCGACGATTTCGATCCCAATGACCTTCTTTGCTTTCTGCGCTAAGAACAAAGTGATTGTACCTGTCCCACAATAAGCGTCTATAACGGTTTCCGTACCAGTTAACGCTGCATACTCTACTGCCTTATCATATAAGACATTGGCCTGCGAGGTATTGACCTGAAAAAACGATCTGGCCGATATATTAAAGCTAAAATGACCTAAACTGTCTGTAATGGTATCTTTGCCCCATAAAGTGATGGTTCGATTCCCCATAATAATGTTGGTATTTTTGTTATTGATATTTTGAACAATACTGGCAAGCCCTGGAATCTTTGCTTGCAGTTGAGCAATGACCTGCTCCTTATACGGCAGCTCATTTGTTGCAGTCACCAATACCACCATAACTTCGTCACTGGCCGTTCCTACCCGTCCCAAAACATGACGAACCACGCCTTGACCTGTTCTTTCGTCATAAGGAACTATCCCTAACTGACTTAAAACAGTACGTACTTGTTGGGCGATGATATTGTTTGCTTTATGCTGGATCAAGCAATTTTCTGTATGGACAATGCGATGCGTGCCTTGCTCAAAACAGCCTATAGCAATCTCATTGTTCACCAGCCCGACCGGAAACTGCATTTTGTTGCGATAATACCAGGGATTAGCCGCACCAAGGGTAGGCTTAATATCAACATCGGTTATTTTTCCGATACGAGTCACAGCATCCACCACTTGCTGTCTTTTTGCAGCTAGTTGAGCCGGATAGCTTAGATGTTGCAATTGACACCCACCACATTTTTGATAAAGTGAGCAAGCTGGTTCACTCCGTTCCGCCGATGCACTGATAACAGCGATTAATCGCCCTTTGGCATAGCTTTTCTTCACCTCAATAATATTGACCTTAACCTGTTCTCCAGGCAAGGCATGAGGAACAAATACCGTAAAGTCCTGATAGCGTCCAACGCCTTCACCACTATGGCCAAGGCTTACGATATCCAAAATATAATTCTCACCTTTTTTGATTGGAATTTCTCGGGTCACAAACATTGCACCTTTCTCTTGCTGCTGCAGATTATTTTATCATCTGGAAAAACGGATCACGGCAGTGGATGTTATTCCACTGCCGAATTCCGTTTATTGCACTGATTCAGTTTCTAAGCATCCACTTTAGCTTTGGATTCGCCCTCAGCGCTTTTTCCTAGTTTTATCAACGTATTGGTATAACTCATGAGTTTCTTAGTCACAAGATCATGAACACTGCCCTCAGGATAATTGCCATCACTTTGCAAAGTTCCAGCAGGTACGCCTGTCAGTATCTCAATCCCTTCATCAACAGTTTTTACCGGGTAGATATGGAACTTACCTGCCCGGACAGCCTCAACCACTTCTCCATCTAATGTTAATTCATCAACATTTTGATGTGGAATCATAACCCCTTGCTCACCAGTCAGTCCTTTGGCTTTACATACCGAGAAGAATCCTTCAATCTTTTGGGTAGCTCCGCCAATTGGCTGGATCTCACCTTTTTGATTGACCGAACCTGTCACAGCAATATATTGCTTAATAGGCAGATCGGCAATGCTGGATAAGATGGCATAGAGTTCAGTACTGGATGCACTGTCTCCATCAACCCCATCATAGAGCTGCTCAAAGGTTAAACTGGCAGTTAAGGTCAACGGACGTTCCTGCGCATATTTCTGTCCCAGATACCCGCTAAGAATTAACACACCCTTTGTATGACTAGTGCCACTCATTTTGGTTTCGCGTTCAATATTCACGACACCGCTTTTGCCAAGATAGGTGTTTGCTGTAATGCGCGATGGTTTGCCAAACATATATTCACCAACAGCCATAACAGCCAGCCCATTGACTTGTCCAACTTTTTTGGATTCGGTGTCAATGAGAAATTTACCTTCAACAAACATTTCCTGCAGTCGATCTTCATATTTGTTGGAACGGTACCGCTTTTCTTCAATCGCTTTATTAATATGCTGAATGCCAATAATGGAACTGCTATCCGTGGTCGCCCAGGCATCTGCTTCACACAGCAGCTCAACAATCTCATTAAATCGCGTAGTAAGCTTTTTCTGGCTCCCGGCTAAACGACAGGAATATTCTACAACTTTAGCTACTGCAGTACTGTCGAAATGCTTCAGTTGCTCACGACTTACAGTCGAACTAATAAAGGCAGCTAATTTTCTAATATTATCTGGATTATTATCCATGTGTACATCAAAATCAGCATGGACTTTAAATAATTTACGGAAATCTTCGTCATGATTAAACATGAGATAATAAATATTAGGATTGCCTATCAAAATGATTTTAACATTAAGCGGAATGGTCTCAGGTTTGAGCGACGCCATGGCTAACATGCCATATTGTTCACCCAAGTTCTCAATGAATAATTTCCGTGTTTTCAGCACCCGTTTTAGAGCTTCCCAGGCGCCCATGTTGGACAATACATCACGGGCATTCAAGATGAGATATCCGCCATTGGCTTTATGCAGCGCTCCGGGTTTGATCATGGTATAGTCGGTAGAAACGACTCCCATACGGTTTTCATATTCCACCCGGCCTAATAAATTATAATAGGTTGGATTAATTTCTACAATAACAGGAGCACCTTCACACTCCCGGTTATCAACCAGCAGATTCACTGTATATTTATTTTTGCCTGTATCCTGAACATTGCGTTTAAACAGCATGAGCGGATTATTTTCTTCATCCATCTGGGCTGGTTTAAAGTCATTGATATTCTTAACAACATCTTGTTTTACGGCTTCAAGATGATTGACAATTTCTTCATACTCGCCATATTTATCTTTAAGTTCGTCAATAAAGTGTCCTGCTGCAAATAAGCCAATCTTGCGATCAAGCGCTTTTACTTCGTCCCGCACCTCACGTTCCAGGTGCTGCATGCGCCGTAATATTTCTGTTGCTTTTTCATGAACAGCACGTAATTTCTGCTCAATACTATCACGCTTATCTTTATCCATCTTCTGGTACTCTTCCGGCGTTAGCGGCTTATCCTCATGGATTGGTACCCCAGCAAACCCAGTCGAAGACCATTGTGGTAAAATCCCCATTTCTTCCGCATAGCGATTAAATTCTTCTAAGATAAACGCTCGCTTATCCTGAAAGTTCTTAACAAGCTTTGTTTTAGCCTGCTCATAATCATCACTGCTGAAAACTTTCGGAATATCGGTTTTTAGTGTCTCCACAAGCTCCTGCATATCTTGACGCAACACGCTGCCGACACCTGCCGGTAAGGCCAGGGCAATCGGCTGGCTGGGATTCTCAAAGTTATTCACATAGCACCAATCGTTAGGAATACTTTCCTGTTTTGCCACTTTACTGACTGCGGCTCTGGCATAGGTTATTTTTCCTGTTCCCACCAGACCAGACATGAAAATATTATAGCCTTGATTTTTAGCAAACAGGCCAAATTCAACAGCTTTTACGGCCCGCTCCTGGCCAATCATTTCTTCAAGCGGTGGAACACTGGCTGTACTTTCAAAACCAAGTAAACTTTCATCACAGTTAAAACGCAGTTTATCCACCGGAAGTTCCTTCCAATCGGTCATGAAATCAGTCTCCTTTTCGTATGATCTTAACCGTGGTTAAATTTCCCAGTATAAATTCGACTTACAGGCTTACAACTCCTCTATTCTGCACTGCTGCCCCAGTCAATATCCTGACCGCCACAGCGAATACAGGTATCAAAATATTGATGAGGATTATCGACAGCCTGTCTAATCGATGCTTTCGTAGCTCCCATGCTATTGATGCTGACAACCTTACTTTGCTGATTAAATTGACCAACAATACCGGAGACCAAGCCATTTGCTGTAGGTGCAGACGGTGGTACTGCACTTGAACCAAAACTATATGAATTTCCACAATTTTTACATATCGGCATCATGCATCATCTCCTTAAATAATGTTATAACATTACTGCGTCTCATATCCCTGTTGAACTGCGGCACTCATGAGGTGTTAACCCATCATCTAAACTAACGGAATACCGAAAAAAATCAATAATACCTTGGATGTATTGATAAAAGAATGCGCTACAATCGAACTGACTAACGAGCCTGTCCAGTAATAGAGCAAAGCCAGTCCTACCCCAACCACAATGATCTCCGCTAACCAATAGGCATTAAAATGCATCAGCGCAAAGATTGCAGCACTCAGTACCGCACCCCCAAATAGCCCCCAGCGTTCTTTGAGCGGTAAAAAAGTAAAAAAACGGTAGAGGACTTCTTCAGCCACGGGTGCAGCCAAACCGGCCAGGAATAACGGGATAGCTAATTGCTGCAGTGTAGCAGCGTCTTGTACCTGTACAACCAGGGGGTGCTGACTTGGAGTCAGGAATAAAACGGTTGTATACATCCGTTCACTAAAAAGGCTGATTCCAAGCAGCAGACAACCAGCCAGCAAACCTTTTAGCACATTAGACCCTAAGTTTTTAAAGGATAAGCCCAGTTCAGCGAAGTTTTGATGGTATTTGCGAACAGTAATCCAAACCAGTGCTATGACAACCAAGCGATCAGTTAATTCAACAACAAAAGAAGTGGCTGAAAATAACAGAGGATACAACAAACGTACCAGCAACAGCCCGACAACCAATCTTAAAATATGTACCGATAGTACTTCTTTAAGATTCCAGGGGATTTTTGCAGCTAACATCAATAAACACCTCTTTTAGCGGTTCAATAGCATTATGTGCTTGAACATGCTCTTTCATACAAAAAACAGGGTGCGAAACATTCGCACCCTGTCGGTAATAAAAGGAATATTCATTTTTGTTATAGTCTGATGGTAAAAACGCTTATGAAATCGGCTAATTTTATAGTCTTTCTTTTAATAAATTATTAACCATCTCAGGATTAGCGCGGCCTTTGGTTTGCTTCATAATTTGACCAACCAGGAAGCCTAAGGCACGTTCTTTCCCTGCTTTAAAATCAGCTACTGATTGCGGATTAGCCGCAATAACGGCATCCACAATAGCCTCAATCTCGCCAGTATCAGTAATTTGCACCAAACCTTTTTCTTTAACAATGACTGCTGCCTCTTTGCCGCTTGTCCACATTTCTTCGAAGACCGTTTTAGCAATTTTGCTGGAGATGGTGCCCTTTTCAATAAGGCCAATCATCCCTGCTAATTTTTCAGGACTTACCGGGCAGTCTTTAATTCCCAAATTCGCTGCATTCAAGAATTTGGAGACTTCGCCCATCAGCCAATTGGCGGCTGCTTTAGGGTCTGCCTTAAAAGTAATAATCTGATCGTAATATTCGGCAACAGCTTTGCTAGCCGTAATCACTTCAGCATCATAGTCAGACAAGCCATAATCAGTCATTAAACGTTTTTTACGAGCATCAGGAAGTTCTGGCAAATTAGCCCGAATCTCTTCGACCTTTGCAGGGTCAACAACAATCGGCACTAGATCTGGCTCAGGAAAATACCGATAATCATGAGCCTGTTCTTTGCTTCGCATTGAAACAGTAATGCCTTTTGTATCATCCCATGAGCGTGTTTCCTGAATAATCCGGCCGCCATCATCCAACACGTCGGCTTGACGCTCGGCTTCATATTCTAATCCTTTTTGAACCATTTTAAAGGAATTTAAGTTTTTGATTTCGGCTTTTGTACCTAACTTCGACTCGCCCCGCTCACGAAGCGAAATGTTGGCATCGCAGCGCAAGCTGCCTTCTTCCATCTTACAATCAGAGACATCAATGTACTCAAGAATAGACTTGAGCTTTTCTAAGTAAGCCTTAGCCTCTTCTGGTGTACGCAGGTCAGGCTCAGATACAATCTCAATCAGCGGTACGCCGGTACGGTTATAATCCACTAACGCATATTCGGAATTGGAGATAGTACCAGAGTGAACCAGTTTACCCGCATCTTCTTCCATATGTACCCGAGTTACACCGATTCTTTTGGTTTCTCCATTAACATCAATATCCAAATAGCCATTCACAGCAATTGGCAAATCATATTGTGATGTCTGAAAATTCTTCGGCAAATCCGGATAGTAGTAATTCTTCCGGTCAAACTTACTGAATGGTAAAATTGAGCAATTGAGTGCCAGCCCAGCCTTAATGGCAAACTCAACTACTTTTTCGTTAATGACTGGCAATACCCCGGGAAGTCCGAGACAAACCGGGCAAACATTGGTGTTTTGCTCAGAACCAAACTTGGTGCTGCAGCCACAAAAAATCTTGGAATTAGTTTTAAGTTCAGTATGTACTTCAAGACCTATGACGATTTCATAATCCATTATTTAACCTCCCCGAGCGGCGCAAAACGCTTGTGGTAGTCGTTATTTTGTTCGAAAGTGTAGGCAGTCCGAATAATTGTTTCTTCATCAAGCGGCTTACCGATAATTTGCATTCCGATTGGCATGCCATTCGCAAAGCCGCACGGAATTGAAATACCAGGCACACCAGCCAGGTTTACCGGAATGGTACAAACATCCTGTAAATACATGGATAACGGATTGCTTGATTTTTCACCCATCTTAAAGGCTGTAGTTGGAGCTGTTGGTGTAATTAGTACATCGACTTTTTCAAAAGCACGGTCAAAATCTTGTTTAACCAAGGTGCGTACTTTCAGTGCTTTTAAATAATACGCATCATAATAGCCTGAACTTAATGCATAGGTTCCCAGCATAATGCGGCGTTTAACTTCAGTGCCAAAAGCCTCACTGCGGGTTTTCTTGTACATGTCGACAATATCATTACCGGGAGCACGATGGCCAAAACCTACCCCATCATAACGTGCCAAGTTGGAACTGGCCTCAGCTGGAGCAATGAGGTAATAAGCGGATAAAGCATATTCGGTATGCGGCATGGAGATTTCAGTCAGTTCCGCACCAAGCGCCACAAGCTGATCGATGGCCTGACGAATTGATTTCTCAACTTCCGGATCCATTCCAGCAACAAAATATTCTTTTGGAATCCCGATCTTCAAACCCTTGATATTATTAACAAGCGCTTTCGTATAGTCAGGAGTTGCTGCATTGATGGAAGTCGAGTCTTTAGCGTCATATCCGGAAATGGCATTCATGACATAGGCGCAATCAGTAACATCGCGTGTAATGGGTCCAATTTGGTCAAGCGAAGAGGCAAAAGCGACTAATCCATAACGGGAAACCCGTCCATAAGTCGGCTTGAGTCCAACTAAACCGCAATAAGCTGCAGGTTGACGGATTGATCCGCCTGTATCTGATCCCAGTGACCAGATTGCTTCGCCAGCCGCTACAGCAGCAGCCGAGCCGCCGCTCGATCCCCCTGGCACTGTCGATAGATTCCAAGGGTTGTGGCTTGGATAAAAGCCGGAGTTTTCAGTAGATCCACCCATGGCGAATTCATCCAGGTTGGCTTTTCCGACCATAACAATATCCTGGCCGAGTTTTTCGATAACAGTAGCGTTATAAGGCGGTACAAAATCGGCTAATATTTTAGAAGCACACGTTGTTTTCACACCCAATGTGCAGATATTATCTTTAATAGCGCCTGGAATTCCCGCTAGTGGAGTAATAGCTTCACCGCGCTGGATTTTAGCATCAACGGCTTTGGCTTTTTCCAAGGCAGCGTTATG
>BIFV01000035.1 GCA_003990955.1 Sporomusaceae bacterium FL31 | reverse complement strand
GTCCAGTAATGGATTCAGCTGACTGGTACTAATAGGTCGAGGGCTTGACTTATACAAGCAAGTCATTCGATAAAACGAATGATAAAACTAAAATGCAAATTATCTTCTGTGAAGTTTTCAGGGAATGTACCCGCAAGGGATGTTCACCTACATATTCAGTGGCGATAGCTGAGGGGTTCCACCCGTTCCCATACCGAACACAGTAGTTAAGCCCTTATACGTCGAAAGTACTTGGCTGGAAACGGCCTGGGAGGATAGAAAGCTGCTGATTTGAAAAGCACTTACTTTAATGGTAAGTGCTTTTTATTTACTCAATCAACTATCTCTATCTGTTCCTATACTACCGTTGCTTATAAGACTATAATAAAGTATTTATCATTAAATATTACTAAATATAGTTCCATGCCTATCGTTAGCTTCATATACTATTAATATAGTACTTGACAGCAATCGTCCAGAATAGGCGTACGTTAACTCCAGTATCGATGACAAGGCCCAATACTAGAAAGTACTTGTGCGAATAGGATAGACAGCCAATTTAAGTGTTACTTGTTATGAAGTGAAATTGTATTAATTTAGCATAGTTATACAATTTAATATCTAGACAAAAGACATTTTTGTGTTATAATAAAAACATGTTTGATAAGTCTGAGTCAATGACGACTCCTATCACTGAATAAGTGGGGGGAGTCTGTTTTTTTTACAAGAATATACTGGAATTATTTCACAGGCATTGACATGGGATATTTGAGAGAACTTATACTTATAAAACATAAGCATTGCGTGATTTCAAACAGAAGTTACATAAATTACTAAATTTTTTCACCTCGTTTAATTGATGTTGTCATATTAGGATTTGCCTATTTTAGTTTGGCGCAGGTTTTAATGTTGGCTTTATTTTATAACATAAATTATTCAAGGTTTAAGTGCAAGATGAAAAATTGAAAGGGGTTTTTTTGATGAGCATTTATGGATCAAATGTATTTAATGATGCTGTTATGAAGGAGCGTCTCCCTAAAGCTACATACAAAGCTTTGCGGAAGACAATTGAAGAGGGTCTTTCTTTAGATCCGGCAGTTGCCGACGTAGTAGCTAGTGTAATGAAAGATTGGGCTATTGAAAAAGGTGCAACTCATTTCACTCACTGGTTCCAACCTATGACTGGTATAACTGCTGAAAAGCATGATGCATTTATTTCACCAACTGGTGATGGCAAAGCTATCATGGAGTTCTCCGGAAAAGAATTAATCAAAGGAGAGCCAGATGCTTCTTCATTCCCGTCTGGTGGACTTAGAGCAACTTTTGAAGCTAGAGGCTATACAGCATGGGATTGTACATCACCTGCATTTGTAAAAGATGATTCATTATGTATACCAACAGCTTTCTGTTCTTACACTGGAGAAGCTTTGGACAAGAAAACTCCATTATTACGTTCAATGGAGGCATTATCCAAACAAGCTTTAAGAGTATTGAGAGCACTTGGCAACACTACTACAACCAAAGTTATTACAACTGTTGGTCCTGAGCAAGAATATTTCATTGTTGATAAGAAAACTTTTGAACAAAGAAAAGACTTGATATTCACTGGCAGAACACTTTTTGGTGCTAAGCCTCCAAAAGGACAGGAATTAGAAGATCACTACTTTGGTTCAATTAAAGAGAGAATTTCTGCTTATATGAAGGAGCTTGACGAAGAGCTCTGGAAGCTTGGTGTTTCTGCCAAAACTAAACATAACGAAGTTGCTCCAGCTCAACATGAGCTAGCTCCAATATTCACTACTACCAATATTGCAACAGATCATAACCAGCTTACTATGGAATTAATGAAGAA
>BIFV01000034.1 GCA_003990955.1 Sporomusaceae bacterium FL31 | reverse complement strand
CTGCTCTTGCCGCCTCAATGGCCGCATTTAAGGCTAGTAAATTGGTTTGCTTAGCAATACCGGTAATGGTATCAGTAATTTGACCAATTTGCTCTGAATAACGATTTAGCGTTGCAATTAACTCTTCTGTTGCAACAGTTTGACTCTTGATATTATCCATGCGCGAAACAGTTTCAATCACAGTCGCTTGACCATCCTGAGCAGCTTTTAGGGTCGCTTGTGAATCTTGAGCCGAAGTCCCTGCACAATTTTTAGCAATTTGGATCAAGGATGATAATTGTAACAGCACTTCCGATGTCTCAATGGCGGATTTTGTGCTGCTATCGGCTTCTTCAGCCACTTCACTAATATTTCTAGCAATATCTGTTGATGTTGATGCAACTTGCTGGCTTGATGCTGCCATTTCTTCTGAGCCGGCAGCCAATTCAATTGCTGCCCTTCTCACAAGTCCAACAACCTGTGCCTGATGCTGAATCATTGCATTAAAGGCTGCTGTAAGCTGACCAGTCTCGTCAGTGCTATCGACCTCTCCCTGCACGGTTAGGTCACCATTGCCGGCACTATCCATAAGCTGCTGCATTCTCCGAACTGGATTGACCACCATTCTTGCAATAACAATCCCTAACACGATGCAGGCTGCGGCAGCTAAAATAGTAATGCCCAGCATAATCAGGATCGACTTCTTATACTCTGCTGCAATCTCTTCATTGGTATCTTTGATCTGTTTATCATTATACTGTGAAATTTCTTCACGTAAAACGCCTGTTTTCTCTAAATGAGGCAAGGCGTTCTGCTTGAAATAAGTATAGGCTTCCTGATTTCGTCCTGCTAATGCCATATCAACGGCTTTCTGCCGTTCATCACGATAAAGCTTTGCAAGCTCTTTGTATTTTATAATTCTTTCCTGCTCATACTGATCCGGATTCGTTTGCTCATAACGCGAAAATATCTCATCCATTTGTTGTGTGATTTGTTTCATTTCCAAAATCAGCTTCTGCTGTAAATTGGGATCATTAACAAACAGCAGCTCCATGGTTCTTGCTTCAGCCAGCCTCGAAAGACGGCGAGTGTCATTGACGAGCATAGCTGGAGTCACCCGGTCGGTATACATCTGATGAGCACTATCATTCATTTTGCCGGTATAATAGAAACCGGTAAAACTAGTGCTAAGCAGTGCTATAACGCCAAGGGTGATCAACACGAGTAGTTTGTAAAAAATCTTGAGATTTCGCAACCAAATCATAAATCAACATCCTTCCATCCTTGATAACTCGTAAAAAACGTCGTGATTTACTGATCACTTAGACACTGCTGAGATTTTTTTCATCAGCAACACTTCATTGCCACGTTTATTATAAGTTACATAATCCGCAATGGCCTTCATAAGCGGTATCCCACGGCCTGATTCCGCTAAAGATTGATCTGCAGAAGTATCGCAATAAGCTTTCGTCAAGTCAAAGCCAGTTCCATTATCTTTAACCCGAATAACCAGTCGCTTACCTTTTAAAAGATTAAATTTAATTGTAACAATATTTTTCCCATTACTTTTGCCATATTTGATTGCATTATTTACCGCTTCATTAAAGGCAATGACCATAGTTGCACAATGAGGTCCAAGAGTTTGTGAAATATACTCATTGACGCAATGGCGAATGACCCGATAGCCTTCTTGTCCATGAAAACTGATCTGTAGTCTTTGCATATCTATCCCCGCCGTCTCCTTTGCTCTTAACTCGCGTTAAATTCATCTGCAATTACCGATAATTGTAATGCCATTTAATAATTATTGTTAATATTTCGTCATTATTTGCTAAATACCTCCATTTTTTTCAGGTCAATGAATTTGTAAGAAAAAATACGCCAATGAATGGCGTATTTTTTTTTACCAGCATGCAATTGTCCCATCGGTTCGTGCTTCAGTTCCACCAGCAAAACTCTGTTTATCAGTACGCCAGATTATTTGACCACGGCCAAAACCAGTAGGATCGGCAATAACCCTGACATCATGACCGGCTTCCATCAATCCTTCAATAATTTTTTCTGATGTACCCTGTTCAATTTCAACTGTTTTTCCTGAAATCCATTGCCAGCGCGGCGCATCTAAAGCGGCTTGCGGATTTAGATGAAAGTCAATCGTATTCATAGCAACTTGCACATGGCCTTGTGGCTGCATAAAGGCTCCCATAACACCAAAAGGCCCGACTGCTTGACTATTCTTTGTAATAAATCCAGGAATGATTGTATGATATGGGCGCTTACCAGGTTCTAAGCAATTCGCGTGATCTTTCTGAAGTACAAAATTATGACCGCGGTTATGCAAGCTAATTCCCGTTCCTGGCACAACAAGTCCTGAACCAAACCCCATATAATTGCTCTGAATAAAGGATACCATATTGCCGAATTGATCGGCTGTCGCCAGATAAACGGTACCGCCGCTCCGAGGATCACCCGCTTCAGGTATTCCAGCTTTACTGCCAATTAAGTTCCGACGTTGCTCTGCGTAGTGTTCATCCAGTAAATCTGCGACAGTAACTTTCATTTTGTTCCGGTCAGCAATAAACTTCTGACCATCCGCGAAAGCTAATTTCATCGCTTCTATTTGTCTATGATAAGTTTCCCAGCAATCTCTGGCTTCAAATTCAAAACCCTTTAAAATATTTAATGCCGACAAAGCTACCAGCCCATGCCCATTAGGAGGGATCTCCCAGATATCGTACCCACGGTAGCAAATGTTAATTGGATCAACCCATTCTGGCTGGTAGGCAGCTAAATCTTCGCCACGCAGATAGCCGCCTGTCTGTTGAGAGAATGTATCAATTGCTTCAGCTAATTGCCCATGATAAAAAGCAACTCCATCACTTTCGGCAATTAATTGCAGCGTTTTTGCCATATCTGGAGCTCGCCAACTCTCTCCAATAGCTGGAGCACGCCCAGCAATACAAAAAGTATCAAACCAGTACCGGAAATAATCGGCCTTGAGAGTTTGCTTGTAATGAGCTACAGCCTTCAGCCAATTGCGGCTGGTTGTCGGTGAAACCGGATAGCCTCTTTCAGCGTAATCAATTGCCGGCTTCAGAAGTTGACTTAATGATAAACTGCCAAAACGCTTAGTCATTTCAGCCCAAGCTGCAGGTGCACCTGGAACGGTAACAGGAATCCACCCTGTTGCTGGAATTTCTGTAAACCCTGCGTTCTTTATGACATCCACCGATAAACCTCGTGGTGCCGGCCCGCTGGCATTTAAGCCATACAGACTTTGATTATGCCAAACTAAGGCAAAGGCATCACCACCGATACCATTTGACGTTGGCTCTACAACGGTTAAGCAGGCTGCGGCTGCAACTGCAGCATCAATCGCATTGCCGCCTTGCTTCAGTATATCCATCCCTGCCTGAGCGGCCAAAGGCTGGGAGGTAGCTACCATCCCTTTATTGGCAAAAACCACATTGCGCTGTGATGCATAAGGATAAGCTAACGAATCAAATTTCATTTTAAGGCCTCCTAGAAGAAGCTATGTTAATTTATTCATAACTTCTACATAGACCTATGAATTCCTATACTCATCTCAAATTGATTACTCATCTTCTTTTCGAAGATAAATCGTTTGCTCAGGATAGGGCACCCTGATCCCCTCACTCCGATATTGCTGATGCAGCCTTTTAATAAATTCATGTTTTACAAGGTATTGTGCAGCAAATTCCTGAACGCACATCACGACATGAAACTGAACACTATATTCACCAAAACTGTGGAATCTGACTACCGGCTCATAGTCTGGAACACCACCTGGAACCTGACTCATCACTTCTTTTGCAACCTCAGCAGTAATCTGCTCCACCTGTTCCAGATTACTGCTATAGATAACGGCTATTGGTACTAGTATGATGACATTTTTAGTTGGAAGTGCGAAGTTTACAATTTTTGCTGCCGCCATTTTGGAGTTTGGCACGGCTATCATATTCTCAGTGATATCTTTAAGTGAGGTGTTTCTCCAGGTAATATCCACCACATAGCCCTCTTCACCGGTATCTAAGCGGATATAATCACCTGGCCGTATTGGCCGCGAAACTAAGATATGCAGCCCGGCAAAAAAATTAGATAATGTATCCTGTAGTGCCAATGCTACCGCTAAACCACCGACCCCCAACGCTGTCAATAATGGAGTGACGGAGATGCCAAGCGATTGCATAATCACCAAGGCTCCAATAATAAATAGCAGGCTGATTGTCAAATTTGTAAAAATTGATGTAGCTGGAAAAGCTCTCTGGCTTTTCCTGGCATAAATATTGATCACACCTACTGCGATATCCGATGCAGCTGCAGTAGCAGAGAACACAAATATAACAATCAGCAGACTTTTTGAAAAACCCATAACCTTATAGGGGAGCGCTGGTATTGCCAATAATGCACTGTATATTCCGGCAAGAAACATCCACCGAATAAGCCTGCCTCTCAATGCACAGACAATTACCTCATCACATTCCCATTTAGTGGCATCGGCAACCTTTTTCAATTTAGCAAGCAAGTATCTTTCTACTACATACCCGGCCAGTAAAGAACCGGCAACAAGACCAAATGCCGTTCCTATTTGAGTGAGCAGTAGAGATTCAATCATCTAGAACCTCCTTATAGCATGCTTTCGCCGTTTTTACCTTACAATATGCCAGGTGTACTCTATAGCTAAAAAATGCTGCTGCCAATATCAGATAATATTGGCTTACTTGTATTTTCCCCTAATCTAAAAATCTTAGCCTTTTATCGATTCTCTTAATTAAAATGATTTTTATTATGTTGCAGCTACTTTTATTTGACTATAGTATAATAGGTACAAAACTTTACTTAAGGAGTATGAAGTGATCAATAAAGATGCAACTCAAGCTAAAGCTCAGTTTGTTCATCGTCTCTTTAGTTCAATTGCAAATCATTATGACTTCATGAATAGCTTGCTCAGCTTAAATCAGGATAATTATTGGCGCAACTGCTTATTGCAGCAGATACCACTCAAATCAACTGATCAAATCCTGGATATATGCTGCGGTACTGGTAAAATGACTGTAAAAATTGCACATTGTTTAGAATATGGCGGAAAAGTCGTTGGTCTTGATTTCTGTGAACCCATGCTGGCTAAAGCTGCTGAAGGAATAAAATCACATCCAAATCGTGAAATGATCGAACTAATTTCCGGCGACGCTTTAGCTTTGCCTTTTCCTGACAATACTTTTAATCATGTTGTAACAGCTTTTGGTCTTCGTAATCTTCCCAACATTACTGAACCTTTACTTGAAATGTACCGTGTCGTTAAACCTGGCGGTACAGTCACGTCAGTAGAGTTATCTAAGCCATCCCAGCCCGGTCTTAAACAAATTTATTTTCTTTATTTTGATAAAATCGCCCCGTTATTAGGAAAAATCAAAGTTGGCCGCGATGGTTTTTACAATTGGCTTCCCGAGTCACTAAAGGAGTATCCGGATCAGCATGAAGTGAGCAACTTATTTAAACAGTTACGCTTCCAGAATGTTTCTTGTAAAGAGCTTACTGGAGGAATTGCAACAATACACAGTGGAATAAAATAAAAAGCACTCATCGTAATGATGAGTGCTTTTCAAATCAGCAGCTTTCTATCCTCCCAGGCCGTTTCCAGCCAAGTACTTTCGACGTATAAGGGCTTAACTACTGTGTTCGGTATGGGAACAGGTGGAACCCCTCAGCTATCGCCACTGAATATGAATCAGGTGAATATCCTTTACAGGTACATTCCCTGAAAACTTCACAGAAGATAATTGCATTTTAGTTTTATCATTCGATCTATCGAATGAGCTTATTAAGTCAAGCCCTCGACCTATTAGTACCAGTCAGCTGAATCCATTACTGGACT
>BIFV01000033.1 GCA_003990955.1 Sporomusaceae bacterium FL31 | reverse complement strand
GAGCGGTGGTAAAGCTACAACAATATTTTAAAGTACCCTGATCGCAGCTCAATCAATGACCTGTAGTAATTATCTTCCTTTTTCGCTGCAAGAGAACGAGTATCTTTTTAAAAAATGGATATGCTTTAGATACAAAGAAGTCATAAAAAGCCTTCTAGCTCTGAACTGAACCCAATAAAACGGACTTTGAGACAAAGAGCCTCCTGTTGTAGGATAATTACAACAGGAGGTTTTTCATATGCCAAGAAAATGGACAGACTTTCAATCTTTAGAGTTGGTTATTATGCAGATGCGTAAAGAAGGCCGAACAAGGCGACAAATAGCAGATGCCCTAGGTCTTGATAAAATTCAGATCAAAAATTGGATAAATCGATATAACCGAAGACAAACAAAGCTACCAGCGTCCCCAAAAAGAAAGGGGCGTCAAAGAAAGAATCCTTTGAATGATCAGGACGAAATGGCACTTCGGATAAAGGAACTTGAGCGAGAGGTTGAACTATATAGGTCTTTTCTTCAGGCTGCTGGAAGGATGTGAGAGCGGAGATTAAATATATAGCAATAGCGAAAAACGCCGGTAAATACCCGATCAAGGATATGTGTCAATTCTTTAAGGTATCTAGAAGCGGCTATTACGCATTTTTAAAGCGGCAAGGTAGACCATCTAAAGACAAATACCTTGCTAGTCAAATTCAGAAATGCCAGGAGGAGACATATGGAACATACGGCTACAGGCGTGTGGTGATTTGGCTTAAGAGAAAAGGAATTCAGGCAAACCATAAGTCCGTACTACGCATTATGAACAAATATGGACTGTTGGCAAAGATTCGGCGAAGAAGGAAATACCGACAGATGAGTGACCAGCTACATCGCTATCCAAACGTACTCAACCGGGAGTTCACGGCAGTACGACCTAATCAGAAGTGGGTTACTGATGTTTCCTACATTCAGACGCCGCAGGGAACACTGTACTTGTCCATGATTCGCGATCTTTTTGACAATAGCATTGTTGCCTATAATATAGGAAATGAACAGTCGGTAAATCTTGTTCTTCAAACCATTCGGGAGGCCAAAGTAAAAGAAAAAGTCACTGCAGAGTTGCACCTCCACAGTGACCAAGGGTTCCAATACACCTCTCAAGCATATTTCGCCCTAACTCAAAAATACGGTATTACACCGTCTATGTCAAGGCGGGGAAACTGCTATGACAACGCTCCAGCTGAAAACTTTTTTAGTATACTAAAGACCGAGTGCCTCCGTCGCTATAAACCCAAGACTTTTGATCAAGCTCGCCAGCTCATTGACAATTATATTTTCTTTTATAATCATGAACGTATTCAGCTCAAAACAAAGCTGACGCCGCTCGAAAAGCGACGCCAGCATGCGTAATTTCATTTAATCCTGCGACAGGGCTTCTTAATCGCGTCTATTTGTCAGGGTTCACTTCA
>BIFV01000032.1 GCA_003990955.1 Sporomusaceae bacterium FL31 | reverse complement strand
CAGGCCCTTGCTAAATTAAATGTCGATGTTATTGAAGCTGGATTTCCAGTTGCTTCACCCGGGGACTTCGCAGCGGTCAGCATGGTGGCTGCCAATATAAAAGGCCCAACCATTGCAGCTCTGGCCAGAGCGAATAAAAAAGATATTGATTCAGCCCGTCAGGCTTTGGAAAAAGCAGAACGAGCACGCATTCATACATTCATAGCGACCAGTGATATTCACCTTGAACATAAATTAAAAATGAGCAGAGTTCAGGTATTGGCTCAAGCACAAGAATCTGTGCGGTATGCTAAGCAGTTTATCAATGATATTGAATTCTCGGCTGAAGATGCATCCCGTTCTGATTGGGATTTTCTCTGTCAAATCTATAGTGCGGTTATTGCAGCAGGAGCCACAACCATCAATGTACCTGATACTGTTGGTTATACCACTCCCGCCGAGTTTGGTGCTCTTATCAAATACTTACGCGAAAATGTAACCAATATTGATAAAGCCATTATCAGCGTTCACTGTCATGACGATCTCGGTATGGCGGTAGCCAATTCGCTGGCGGCAGTTGCCAATGGAGCCATGCAGGTGGAGTGTACCATTAATGGCTTGGGTGAAAGGGCCGGCAATGCAGCTCTGGAAGAACTGGTCATGGCGCTAAATACCCGCAAGGAATATTATCGCGCAGCCACCAACATTGATACTAAACAAATTTATCGGGCCTCAAGACTTGTTAGTACTTTGACTGGGATTGTTATTCCCCCAAATAAAGCAGTGGTTGGTGATAATGCCTTTGCTCATGAATCAGGAATCCATCAGCATGGTGTTCTGAATAATTCATTGACTTATGAAATCATGCAGCCAGAGTCCATCGGGATAAGCCGTAACGCTATTGTACTCGGAAAACACTCTGGGCGGCATGCCTTTGAAGAACGGCTGAAACACCTCGGGTATGATCTGGACAGCCAAGCCATTAATAATTTGTTTGTCCAGTTTAAAGATCTGGCTGATCGCAAAAAAATGGTTTTTGACCGTGATATAGAGGCGTTAATCAGCGTGAAAAAGACTCATATTGCCGAATGGTACCGCTTGATTTACCATACTGTGGTGAGCAGCAATAAGACGGTCGCAACGGCTTCGGTACAGCTTAGCAGCGGCGATAAAGTCATTGAACAGGCTAGCTGTGGAGATGGGCCGGTGGATGCTATTTTCAAGGCTGTCGAAAAGGCGGTTGGCTTTGAGGTAGGCCTTCAAGATTATCAACTTAAGGCAGTAACGGCTGGTGAAGATGCGCTCGGTGAAGCAACGGTTTGGGTTGAGCGTGATGGCCGTGTTTTCAGCGGCCGTGGGCTAAGCACTGATGTCATTGAAGCCAGTGCTAAAGCGTATATCAATGCCATTAATAAAATGTTAGCAGTTTGTGATATTCCGGAATCAGGACAGGGTGAGGGGGTTATTTAATCATGGGAATGACGATGACTGAAAAAATTTTGGCCCGGCATGCCGGCTTAGCTGTTGTAGAGCCAGGACAACTAATAAAATGTAAGTTAGATCTGGTATTGGGTAATGATATTACTTCACCGCCTGCGATCAAAGAATTTGATAAAATTGGCCGGCCGGTATTTGACCGTGAGAAGATCGTGCTAGTGCCTGATCACTTTACACCTAATAAAGATATTAAATCCGCGGAAATGGCAAAAACTGTTCGTCAGTTCGCCAAACAGCATGAAATTGTTCACTATTTTGAAGTTGGCCGGATGGGCATTGAACATGTATTGCTGCCCGAAGTGGGCTTGGTTGCTCCTGGTGAAGTGATCATCGGAGCCGATTCACATACCTGTACTTATGGGGCGGTGGGCGCTTTTGCTACTGGTGTTGGCTCAACAGACATGGGAGCCGCCATGGCTACTGGTGATACCTGGTTTAAAGTGCCATCAGCCATTAAAGTCGAATTAACCGGCAGCTTACCTAAATGGGTAACCGGCAAAGATATTATTTTAACCTTAATAGGCATGATTGGGGTGGATGGTGCACGCTATCAATCCCTGGAGTTTACCGGAGAGGGCCTGGCTTCGCTGACTATGACTGACCGGCTGACTATTGCGAACATGGCCATTGAAGCTGGGGCAAAAAATGGCATCTTTCCTGTTGATGCAGTGACACGTGCTTACATCGAAGATCGTGTAACCAAAGCTTATGAAGAAGTTCATGCTGATGCCGATGCCAATTATGCTCAGGTTGTGACGATTGATCTCAATCAATTAACGCCCGTAGTGGCATTACCTCATTTGCCGGAGAATGTTCGCAAGATTGCTGATGTGGCTGAAACCACCATTGACCAAGTTATCATCGGCTCCTGTACCAATGGGCGAATTGAAGACTTGGAGCAAGCCGCTAAAATTATGGCTGGCCGTACTGTTCATCCTTCGGTTCGCGCAATCATTATTCCAGGCAGTCAAAGTGTATATCTTGAAGCTATGCACCGTGGATTCATTGAAACATTTATTAAGGCAGGTGCCGTTGTCAGCACACCAACTTGTGGTCCTTGCTTAGGCGGCCATATGGGTATTTTAGCGGCTGGTGAACGAGCTGTGGCAACTACCAATCGTAATTTCCGCGGTCGAATGGGCCATGTTGACAGTGAGGTCTATTTAGCTGGGCCTTATGTCGCGGCAGCTAGTGCGGTACTTGGAAGGATTGCTGCACCAGAGGAGGTTTTAGCATGATTTTAGAAGGTAAAGTGTGGCGTTATGGCGATAATGTTGATACCGATGTTATTATTCCAGCTCGTCATCTAAATACTTCAGAGCCAAAAGAATTGGCTGTTCACTGCATGGAAGACATTGACCCAACTTTCGCAGGAAACGTTCAAGTTGGTGATATTATTGTCGCTGACCGCAATTTTGGCTGTGGCTCCTCGCGTGAGCATGCCCCTGTTGCTATTAAAGCAAGTGGTATTACAGTTGTTGTAGCGGATAGCTTTGCCCGTATTTTTTATCGCAACGCCATTAATATTGGACTGCCATTATTAGAAATTGGCGCCGCGGTCAAAAATATAAAAGCTGGCGATAAAATTCGCATTGATTTAAGCTCAGGTACGGTAGAAAATTTGGTAACCGGTGAAACCTTTAAAGCTCAGCCTCTGCCCGGGTTCATTCAGGATATCGCCAAAGCTGGCGGACTGGTGAACTATGTAAAGGAGGGACAGGTATGAGCAAAAAAATCGTCGTTATTCCTGGTGATGGAATTGGAGCCGAGATTACTGCTGCTGCTGTGGCTGTATTGCGAAAGACAGCACAAAAACATGCGCTTGAACTTACCTTTGAGACCCATCAGGCTGGTGGCGCGGCAATTGATCTATACGGAATACCTTTACCTGACAGTACGATACAGGCAGCTCGACAGGCAGATGCTGTACTGCTTGGTGCTGTTGGCGGTCCTAAATGGGATCAAGTTGCGCCTGATATCAGACCGGAGAAGGCAATTCTAGGTCTCCGTAAGGCTCTCGGTTTATACGCGAATTTACGTCCAGTTCGGGTACCGGCATCGCTCTCTGAATATTCACCGCTGAAACCGGAAATCGTCAGTGAAACCGATGTACTGATTGTTAGGGAACTTACCGGGGGCATCTATTTTGGTGAAAAGTGTGAAGCAACGGTTGTTGATGGTATTGAAAAGGCTTGGGATGTTGAAGTTTACAGCGTACCCGAAGTTACAAGAATTGTTGCTTTGGCTTGCCAGGCTGCAAAGCTGCGTCGCGGAAAGGTTGTCTCAGTCGACAAAGCTAATGTATTGGCTTCTTCCAGGCTGTGGCGGCGTACGGCTAATGCGGTTGCACAAGACTATGCTGAAGTTGAGTTAAGCCATATGTATGTTGACAATTGTGCCATGCAGCTGGCGTTAGCACCGAAAAATTTTGATGTCATTGTGACAAGCAATCTTTTTGGCGATATACTTAGTGATGAAGCTGCTGTTTTAGGCGGTTCAATTGGCATGATGCCTTCGGCCAGCTTGGGTGAAGGCACTGGTCTGTATGAACCGATTCACGGATCGGCTCCAGATATTGCCGGCAAGGGAATTGCAAACCCAATCGGCACCATTCTTTCGGCAGCTATGCTGCTTCGTCATTCACTGGGCGCAGAAGCGGCTGCAGTCAGTATTGAACAAGCTGTGGATCAAGTACTGGCACAAGGCTATCGAACTGCCGACTTATATCGTCAAGGACTGACTAAAACATCGACTGATGAAATGGCTCAGCTGATTGTACGGCATATTTAATCGTGTTTATTACAAAAAGGAGGTAAGTCATGAAAATATCGGGAGCTAGAGCAGTCATTGAGTGTTTACTGGAGCAAGGTGTTGATACTGTGTTTGGCTATCCGGGCGGCATGATACTGCCTCTCTATGATGCCTTATTTGATGCAACTGGCTTGCAGCATGTGCTTACTGTGCATGAGCAAGGTGCGGCACATGCTGCTGATGGCTATGCTCGGGCTAGTGGACGGGTTGGAGTATGCATAGCCACCTCAGGACCAGGTGCGACCAATCTTGTAACTGGGCTGGCGACAGCTTTTATGGATTCCATTCCAGTAGTTGCGATAACTGGGCAAGTACCTACTAACTTGTTAGGACGAGATGCTTTTCAGGAAGTTGATATTACCGGCATTACCATGCCGATCACAAAACATAACTTTCAAATCAAAGATATTCGAAAACTGCCGCAGCAGCTTCGCCAAGCCTTTAAAATTGCCAGCAGCGGTCGCCCGGGGCCGGTTTTAGTGGATATTCCACGTGATGTATTAAGTGCGGAATTTAATTTTGATACCATCCCTTTAGTGCCAGTGCCTGAATGGAAGCTGACGCGCAGAGTAGAAAGCTTAATTCAGGAGGCTGCTGACGTTATCAGCAAAGCCAAACGCCCTGTTATTGTTGCTGGTGGCGGGGTTATTGCAGCTGGAGCTGATGCCGAACTCATTGCTTTCGCCGAAAAATGTCAGCTGCCGGTAGTTAGTACCTTAATGGGGCTAGGGGCCTTTCCTGCTTCTCATCCTCAAGCCCTGGGCTTGACCGGACTGCATGGCTGGCAAGCTGCTAATAATGTTGTCCATGATGCTGATGTGATTATTGCTGCCGGCAGCCGCTTTAGTGACCGTCTTACAGGCAATAGAACGCAGTATTCTTCTGATAAAGTCGTTATTCATATTGATATTGACCCGGCTGAAATTGATAAGAACGTGTTGACTCATCTTGGTCTGGCGGGTGATATGAAGACCATCCTGTCACTCTTAAAAGACTATACTCAATCAACGAATATTGAAGAGTGGTGGAACACAATTGCTAATTGGCAGCAGCAGTATATTTTTGACTATGATGCCAGCTCTTTAAATGTTCCCTGGGTGATGAAACATATTGCCGAAAGTACTGCGGAAAAATCCGTGTTGTTTACAACCGATGTTGGCCAGCATCAAATGTGGGCGGCACAACATTTAAAAATTGAAAAGCCGCGTACCTGGCTTACCTCAGGTGGCTTGGGGGCAATGGGCTTTGGTTTGCCAGCTGCCCTGGGAGCGCAAATGGCGGTTAGTGATAAACGGGTTATTCATATTGTTGGCGATGGCGGAATGAAAATGACTGGCAATGAACTTTACACCATTGCTTCACAACGTTTGCCAGTCATATCCATCATTATCAATAATAGCAGCTTGGGCATGATTCGCCAGCTACAGCATGCATTTTATGACAAGCGTTATACTGCTTGCTGTTTGCCGCCTGATGTTGATTTTACTCTTTATGCTAAAGCGTTTGGTGTTAACAGTATTGCGGTTAATAGTCCCGATGCTTTTACTAAGGCTTTTGATGCTGCGTTGGCCTCAGATTGCCCCGAGGTCATTGTCGTGAATGTTACGAAAGATTTTGTTACGCCAATGATAACGCCGGGAGCTGCTTTAAACGAATTTGTAGAGCTGTAAAAAAATAAAGAAAGCATGCCAGAAGCCATTCGGGCTTTTGGCATGCTTTTTTTATTTTGCGATTCATTTTATAACTATGATCTTCCATGAGGGGCAAGGCAGTGTTACCTTGCATAGGATTAAAAAGATTGATCTATATGAGGTGAGGATATGTTGAGACAGATCATTTCCCAACCCCGTTTTTGTATTGGAGCCTATACGGCTATCTTTATTGTCATCTGGTTGACTGGGTGGGTAAGCAATGCCCTTTATACCACTCAGTTTGATCTTGATGGACTGCGTGATTTGTATATTTGGATTATGTCACAGCTGAATGCTACTCATGCTATTAATTCAATTTGGAATAATAATAAAAGTGATTTGGCCGATCAATCAGGAAATTAAATCAGAATGAATTTCGCTAAAATGTAAATGAAGTATTTTATAAATAACAATAGAAACTGGAGCAGCTGAGATTCTTGTAGCAGCTTTAATAAACAGCAGGATTGGCGCAAATAATACTAAGCCAAATAAATAACAGGTAAAGCCGATGCAGAGTAATAGTATCAGTAAACCATAAACAACTCGGGTTAGCAGCATCATTGTAACCCCTCCTTGATTAGTGAAAAATATAACGTTGTTTATTTATATTATATACCAGTAATTTCATGATGTGAAGCTATATGTTAAAAAATTCACGATTTGTTTCATAGTTACTTTTCTCAAAGCTTTTAAAGTCGTTCAAAGTAGAAAATCGAGCTTATTCTTTGTATTTTAGGATTTACGAAATTTTAATCATCGCGAATACTGGATAAAAATCTGTTTTCCTGATAAAATTTATGGTATGATATATCGTTGAATAAAGTTATTTTATTGTTCGAATATTAGTAAATGGAGGGATTATACATATGCAATTATGGTGTACTGAAAACCAGACAGATTCATTAGGATTGACAGCACGTATTAAAGAAACATTGTTTACCGGTACCTCAGAATTTCAGGATGTGGCAATCGTTGATTCAACTCAATTCGGCCGCATGCTTGTACTAGATGGAGTATTTCAAACGAGTATTTTTGATGAGTTTGTTTATCATGAAATGATTGCTCATGTGCCTTTATACATTCATCCTAATCCAAAGCACATTCTTGTTATCGGCGGAGGGGATGGCGGTACTATCCGTGAAGTAGTCAGACATGACTCTGTAGAAATTGCGGAAATGGTCGAAATTGATGGCATGGTTGTTGATGCCTGCAAGAAGTACTTACCTGAAATTAGTGTGGCCTTAAATGAAAACAATCCAAAGGTTCACTTAAAAATTGGTGATGGAATTCAGCACATGAAAGACGCTGAAAATAAATATGATGTCATTATTGTGGATTGTTCTGATCCAATTGGTCCTGGCGAAGGTTTATTTACCCATGCGTTTTATAAAGATGTCTTTAAAGCCTTAAAAGAGGATGGGTTGTTTGTTCAACAGACAGAATCACCGTATTATCATCAGGATCTGATTAAACGTTTGAATAAAGACATCACATCTTTATTTCCAATTACTAAAATGTATTTAGCCAATATACCACTTTATCCAAGTGGCCTGCATTGCTTTACTGTTGGTTCCAAAAAATACGATCCTAGCAAGGTTGATATGGCTGGCCGCCAAAAGCTTGATACGCGCTACCACAATGCCGAAATACAAAAAAGCTGCTTTGTATTGCCTAATTTTGTCCAAGAATTAGTTAAATAGCATTAAACACCAAACACCGCTACTGAGATTTCAGGTAGCGGTGTTTTTTATTGAATCTGTAACGTTATGTAAACATAAAACATAGTATGTAGTATCCTGACTAAAAGGAGGTTATCACTTGAATTCTCAAAAGCCGCTGATTGATCCTAGCAATCCGGAATGTGATTTAGAGTCTTTTTGGGCAACAGCCGTTCCTTCCTAGGTGAAAGAGTGTACTAACCCTTATTAAGCATTCGCTTAACGTGGGTTTTGGCGATTGAGAAATATGTGCAAAACCCACGGGGTATTTTTTATTCAAATTTGACACTGGTATTCAATTAGGCCTTAGATACTAACATTAATGAGCGCTTATTTTAAGTTGTCTGGATTTAACCCATGAAGCTCAGGAATGACGAAAAGACCATCTTTACGGATAAGCTGATTATCGAACCAAATTTCTCCGCCGCCATAATCAGGGGTTTGAATAGCAACCAGATCCCAATGGATGGCCGATTTATTGCCATTAAAAGCTGTATCATAAGCCATGCCCGGTGTAAAGTGGAAGCTTCCCTGGATTTTTTCATCAAATAAGGTATCTTTCATTGGGGTTGTTATGTAGGGATTGACCCCAATGGCAAATTCTCCGATATAGCGGGCACCATCATCGGTATCAAGAACTTTGTTGATTTTTTCTGTATAATTTGCGGTGGCGTTAACTATTTTGCCATCAGTAAACTCGAAGCGAATATTTTCATACGTAACACCTTGATAAACCGCTGGGGTATTATAGCTGATAAACCCGTTAACGGAATTTCTAACTGGTGCTGTATAGACCTCACCGTCAGGAATATTGCGCAGACCGGCGCATTTTACAGCAGGAATACCTTTGATGGAAAAAGTAAGATCAGTCGAGGGTGATACAATACGGACTTTATCAGTTTTTTCCATTAACTTAACCAAGGGAGTCATGGCGTCCGCCATTTTCGCGTAATCAAGATTGCAAACATTAAAATAAAACTCTTCAAATGCTTCTGTGCTCATATTGGCTAATTGAGCCATAGAACCGTTCGGGTAACGTAATACGCACCATTTAGTATTAGGAACCCGGATGTCACTGTGAACAGGCTTTAGCCAGTGCTGCTGATACAGTTGAATTTGTTCGCTTGCGATGTCAGCCAACTCACTGATGTTATCACTGGCTCTAATGCCGATATAGGCATCCATTTCTGCCATTCTGTTGGCTTCAAACTTGCCGATTAATTCAAGTTGCTCACGAGTTGCATGACGGACAAGAGCACGCTGCAGTTGATTGTTTTTTAGAGTTAAAAATGGCAGAGCTTTTACACGGTAGGCTTCATCGACAAGTGCCTTAGCCAAGGGAAGAGCACTATCAAACATTTCGATTAGAATCTTTTCACCAGGCTGAAGATGGGTGGAATAGTGAATAAGATTTTTTGCTAGCTGTTGGATTCGGTTGTCCAAAAAGGTACGCCTCCTTTAGTGAGAGTGATTGTTGCTTTATATAGTATTGGATAAAAGCCCTAAAATACCTACATTTTTTTATCAGGGGCTTGTTTTTTTTTATATAATGTTTTATAATACATAATGTCGTTCCTCGATAGCTCAGCTGGTAGAGCAATCGGCTGTTAACCGATCGGTCGTAGGTTCGAGTCCTACTCGAGGAGCCAATTTTAAAAGGCCCGTTGGTCAAGCGGTTAAGACACCGCCCTTTCACGGCGGTATCAAGGGTTCGATTCCCTTACGGGTCACCATCTATGGGCGATTAGCTCAGCCGGGAGAGCGCCTGCCTTACAAGCAGGATGTCGGCAGTTCGATCCTGTCATCGCCCACCATATGTATGATTGCGAGTGTTCAGAATTTGTCTGAACACTCGTTTTGTATTTTATATCACTTTTGCAGGATAAAGTTGTATTTTGTCGAAGAACGTCTGGTATGTATGTACGCTTGGATGTGATTGTTTATGAGAATCTTTGCAAAAGATACCTGGGCGAAGTTGGCCATAGTGCTGGCAATTGTATGTTTATTTGCCGGTATGTTTAAGCTACTATTTGAAATGAAATATCAGGCAGTAGTTGCTGCAAAACGGAGTGACTTGCAAATCGCGGCCAATAATTTAGATTTGCAGCTTAATTGTCGCTTGGTTGCTCTTCAAATGCTGTCAACTGATCCGGAAATTATAAGCATGCAGCCTGCCAGTATAGCAAGAGAATTAGAACGAGCGGTAAAAGTTATGGGTTTTTTTAATGCCGTTGTCTTTGATACGAACGGCAATTTTATTGCTGAAGGAATTCCGTCACGTCATATTGGCCAGGTTTATGATCAGCCGAGTTTTGCCCGGGCGGTACAGGGAAATCCTGTCATATCAGGACGCATTATTTACAGTGATTTAAATAGTGCTTACGTCAGTCTGAGAGTGCCGATCGAGAATGCTGAGGGTGACGTCATAGGGGTTTTAGTTGCTGGCTTGCCAATTAATACAATTGGTCAATTTGTAGAACAGAAATCCAAGGACGAAGAGTACATATTTGCGTTAGATCACAATGCGCGCTTTATTAAACATCCGAATTTAGCTGATATTTATCCGGAAAGCGAAGCTTACTTAAAATATAAAGATTTATTTTTTAAATCCAGTAACGGTGAAATTTTTGATGTCGCTGTCTTTGATGGTGTGGAAAAATTATATATCTACACGACAGTGGAAAAAGCCGAGTGGCGTATCGTATCAGCTATACCCAGGAATTTACTTTATTTTTCTGTACTTCGGGCTATGCTCCCAGACATGCTGCTTATGCTGCTGTTGCTAGTGATAATCGGGTTAGGTTACCGGATTGTTCACCAAACTCAAAAATATAAAGCTGAACGAGAAAACATGAGAGTGGATCGTCTTGCTACGGTTAGTTTAATCGCAGCAGGCTTAGCTCATGAAATTCGTAACCCTTTAACGGCCATTAAAGGATTTGTACAATTAATGGCCCGTAAATCTGATCAGCCTGCACAACCGGCGCACTTGCATATTATGCTTACGGAAATTGAGCGGATTGAAAGATTGACAAATGAGTTTCGCATGCTAGCCCGTCCGCCGCGGCCGCCGCAATATAAACCGCTTGATCTTGTATCCATTATTCAGGATGTCATCTTACTGATTGATCGACAAGCTGTAGAAAAAGGCATTAAAATACAATTTCAGGCCGAGACTGCTGGACAGAATCAGTTGTTTTGGCCGATTCTGGTTGATGCAGAGCATTCTCCAGAGGGATCATTTATTGTCCGCGGTGATGAAGGTCAAATGAAGCAAGTATTACTTAATTTGCTTCGCAATGCTATTGAGGCAATCGAGATTGGTGGAAATATCCGGGTTACGATAAGTAAAAAGGAACATCATGTCATTGTTGCTGTAAAAGATACAGGTTCTGGCATTTCGCAAGAGATTCTAGATCAAATTGGAACTCCTTTTTTTACTACCAAGGAGTCAGGTACAGGGCTGGGATTATCGCTTTGCCTTAGTATTATCCAGCAGCATGGTGGTAAAATAGAGATAAATAGTGTAAGCAATGTGGGTACGATGATTTCCGTATTTTTACCTGAAGCAAGTGGATAGGTGAAGATTTATTGGGTTTGGCACAACGATTGATTCGAAAGGGGGCGTGAAATGGAAACGCAAGAACGGCGAGATCTATTATTAGCTAAACTGAAAGCAGCTACGAAACCTCTAACCGGGACGGCTCTGGCACGCGAACTTGGCGTAAGCCGACAAATTATTGTTGGTGATATTGCGATTTTACGGGCATCTGGTGTTGCTGTTTTTGCTACACCACAAGGGTATATGATTCCTGGTGATTTTTCTAAGTCACTGCGGGCTACCATTGCCTGCCGTCATGATCGCGGCGATTTGGAAAAAGAATTGGCGATCATTATTGATAATGGCGGCAAAGTCAGAGACGTGATTGTTGAGCATCCTCTTTATGGTGAAATTAGTGCCAACCTCATGTTGTCTTCACGGCGGGAGATGACTGAGTTTCTTACGAAGCTTGCTGAAAGTGGTGCGGAACCATTAGCAGTTGTTACCGGTGGTGTTCATTTACATACCATTGAAGCACCCAACGAAAAAGTATTAGCTAATATTGAAGAAGAATTACGAAATCTAGGGATTTTGTTAAAATAGATATTTGTTATTTTTTATGATCAGGCGGTGTTTATACTCGCCTGATTTTGTTTGTTATAGGCGGGTGACTGGTGAAGGGGATACACCTTGTTTTCGTAGTGCGGTGGTATGGTTAAGAAGGAAAGACTCCATAATATATTCATAACATGCTTGTAATGTTGCTAATGGGGTTGTATAATAATCCCATTGACAATACTGGTGTAAAGACAGGTGTGGAGGTTGTTATGGATATTATTAGTCGTTTAGAGAAAATACCAGTAAGCCGGTTTCATTATAAGCTGCTCTTGATCACTGGACTGGGCTGGATGTTTGATGCAATGGATACAGGTATTATTGCTTTTGTATTACCGACTTTGGCCAAAGCCTGGGGGCTTAGTGCAGCTCAAATGGGCTATATCGGCAGTATGGGCTTGGTAGGAATGGCTTTAGGGGCTATTTTTGCAGGAACCCTAGCCGACCGTTTTGGGCGAAAATGGCTATTTGCTGCGACCTTGGTTATTTACAGCGTCTCAACTGGCTTGTGCAGTATAGCTTGGAATTTTGAGTCATTATTATTTTTCCGCTTCCTTGTCGGCTTTGGCTTAGGCGGTCAGCTGCCGGTAGCTGTAACTTTGGTTAGTGAGTACTCGCCGCCTGCGGCTCGCGGAAAATTCATTGTGCTATTAGAAAGTTTTTGGGGGCTTGGCTGGCTTGTTGCAGCGCTTATTGCTTATTTCGTTATTCCTCATTATGGTTGGCAGTCTGCCTTTCTAATTGGGGCACTTCCTGCTTTTTACGTATTCCATGTTTGGCGTGCCGTACCGGAGTCAGTCCGTTATTTAACCAGTAAAGGCCGCCTGGAAGAAGCACACGCCATTGTGAGTGAAATGGAACGGGGAAGTGGTATCAAACCGGAGCAGGAAATCATCTCACCGCCGGCTCAGGCCAAAGGAACCACTTCTTTTGCAGACATCTGGTCACCGCAATTTGCCCGGCGTACACTCGTACTATGGCTGTTATGGTTTGGAATCGTTTATTCTTACTATGGAATATTTACCTGGCTGCCATCCCTGATGGTTGGTCAGGGATATACGGTTATCAAAAGCTTTGAATATGTATTGATCATGACATTAGCGCAATTGCCCGGTTATTTTACGGCAGCCTATCTTGTCGACCGAATTGGGCGCAAAACAACCTTAGCCAGCTTTTTAGCGTTAAGCGCTGTTTCGGCTTATTTTTTTGGGCAAGGCGGCAGTCCTCAGACTGTACTGATATGGGGCAGTCTCATGTCGTTCTTTAACCTTGGTGCCTGGGGGGTTGTTTACACCTATACTCCCGAATTATATCCAACACGAATTCGTGCATTTGGATCAGGCTGGGCGGCAGCTGTTGGGCGTATTGGCGGCATTCTGGCGCCAACTGTTGTTGGCTATATGATCACCGGGACTCAGGGATTCAGTCAGGTATTTATGATGTTTACAGGCGTCATGCTGGTTGTGGCTGTGATTGTATGGGTTGCAGGTGAAGAAACAAAAGGAAAAAGCCTGGATGAAATCAGCCGCTAATGAGTTGTGGCTGAGCTGGAATTCTAAACTGTCACGCATTGCTGATAAGTTGGTATTTGATTAAATTTTCCTGACAGCGTATAATTAATTTATATTCTTCGTTGGAGGACATAATCTATGGGGACAATTAGTCTTTTAATACCAATCCTGGCAGGATGCTGGGTTTACAATGATGCTAAGACACGCGGGCAGACCACTAAATCAGCCTTTTTATGGGCGGCAGGCACTGTGGCTATGCTTATCGTGTTTTTACCACTATATTTGATTATTGGTCGTCGGCAGCAGCAGCCAATGCGTCCACGGCAAAATGACGAGAAGACCATCGATGTCGAGGCAACAGTGGTTGAAGAAACGGTTGCCTGTCCAATGTGCGCCAGTAAGGTGAAAGAGGATTATAAAATTTGTCCATATTGCGGCTATACTCTGACTCCCAAATGCGAAATTTGCGGTCAGGAATTAAAACGTGAATGGAAAAACTGTCCGAATTGCAATGCAGCTGCATCACAAAAATAGCGCAAGAGCCGGCAAATAAAAATATTGAATTTTAATAGACATAAGTCATAAATTATGATACAATATCTTTTGTCACTAATATGCGCCCGTAGCTCAGGGGATAGAGCACCGGTCTCCGGAACCGGGTGCGCAGGTTCGATTCCTGCCGGGCGCACCATAAGAAATTCAAGCCTTCTAGCGATTTTGCTAGAAGGCTTTTTTGCTGTAAAACTGCTTATGCACTGCTTATTTTTGAAAAAATGATGCGAAATAGGGTGAAACGATGATAGAATACTATTCAGCCTTTAAATTTATTAGATAATTTTTTCTAATCCATACTCTTAAATGTTTGAATAATTGATTTTAATTGTCATGAGAATACGATAAAATCTCGTTTGCAAATTTAGCAGGGGTTTATATTTTATGATAGCGAATTAAAAATTATAAAATAAAAGAGGAGTGCTACATATTATGTATGTTGAAGTTTATTTAGAGTTTCCTGAAAATATGATTGGCATTGTTGTCCTTGAATCTGTTATTTCATATAAAGATAATGGAGAAATAATAAAAAACTATCAAGAACTTATTGATAATACACCTTTTAATAATAGTGGTGAAAACAATATAAGGTTAGAAATTAAACAATATATTTCATCAATAACTGGAGTAAGCCAAGATTTGATTAGGATTATGAACTAGATGAATCTTTTTGGATAATATCACAAAGAAGGAACTTGCAAAATGGCAAGTTCTTTCTTCATTTTCATAAAGGTATTAAATTTTGATGACAAGTATCGGTAGCATCTTGATTTTGCTTCAAGATCATGCAAATAAATGTAAGTTGTTTTGATGTCGGTGTGCCAAAGAATATACATGACCCTAGTTAGGGGAATAGCGAAGGCGTAGTTTCACCATATGCTTGAAGGAATGGACTGTTATATATTACGTAAAGCAATTTCTGGGGCACGGGCCATCCATTGGGTGGTTTCTCTATCCGGAGGAGGTTAACTTCAAAGTTTTACTCTATAGTCTAAATAGCGTAATTCAAAGGGGTCCGCAGGTTTCGCTCAGATTTAGGTTTAAGGGATTTTTGTTCTAGGGTGTCGGTACTTGTACAAAAATATAAAGATATGCAGAATTGGAAGGATTTTGCACAGACATATAGAAGGGGTAGAGAAAACATTGCTCAAGTGGCTCTGTATTTCATTTTGCGGATTATTCGTTTATGTAGAGCATCTATACGTGAAACTTGCAACTGGCGTATCTGTTCTAAATTTCTAAGATCAATTAATATGAAAATTTCCATTTTGCAAATGAGCACTTAGTTTTAAATCATTAAATTGATAAATTACCAACGATGCTTGGAGGAAATAACATGAAGGTAGGCTTTTCGCCGTCAGATGTTAAAGCTATTTTGCATTCGAAAAGAGCCAATATATATTATCTTGAGAAATGTCGCGTTATGCAGAAAGACGGCAGAGTTTTATATTTGACAGAAGGCAAAAATGAAAATCAATATTGGAATATTCCAATTGCAAATACTACTGTAATTTTGCTTGGTACCGGAACTTCAGTGACTCAGGCGGCGATGCGCATGCTCGCAAGTGCAGGTGTTTTGGTAGGATTTTGTGGTGGTGGTTCTACGCCGTTATTTTCGGGCAGTGAAGTGGAGTGGCTTACACCACAGAGTGAATATAGGCCAACCGAATATGTGCAAGGTTGGTTATCTTTTTGGTTTCAGGAAGAAAAAAGACTCGATGTTGCCAAGGCGTTTCAGAAAGCAAGGGTCTACTACTTGAAACGAGTCTGGGATAGGGATAAAGACTTGAAAAGTGAGAATTTTTACAGTGATGATCAGGCAGTAGAAAAAGCACTAAATATTTTTGCTCATAAAATTGTCATATCCCAACATGTTCGAGACTTACTTAGTTGTGAAGCCCAGTTGACAAAACAACTTTATAAATACTCGGTAAATATTGCAAAGATTGGAGCTTTTTCACGTGATCATGACGGTGGTGATTTAGCAAATACGTTTCTTAATCATGGAAATTATTTAGCATATGGTTTAGCGGCCACTGCGCTGTGGGTGTTAGGTATACCCCATGGATTTGCCGTTATGCATGGAAAAACCCGCAGAGGGGCGCTGGTTTTTGACGTTGCTGATTTAATTAAAGATGCCATTGTGTTACCTTGGGCGTTTGTATGTGCAAAAGATAAAACCTCCGACCAGGAGTTTAGGCAAATATGTTTACAAAAGTTTATTGAACACAAAGCGTTAGACTTTATGTTTGAAGAGTTAAAAATGCACAGTCTTGCTGCAGCAGGCGTCGGTAAAGAGTTATGATGGTGGTATTTGTCAGTCGTTGCGAAAAAAAGGCTCTTAAATCAACCCGGCGAGTCCTGGACGCGTTTGCCGACAGAATTGGCGACAGCACCTGGCAAACGGTGATAACTGCAGAAGGCTTAGCGATGGTGAAAAGCTTATTGCGCAAAGGTGCGACCAAAAACACTGCTGTTGCATGTCACTGGATTCGCTCGCGCATCAGGAGCGAGCTGGTCTGGATTGTGGGGAATAGAAATAAGTTCAATCAGGACGGGATCGTTCCGGTAAATACAACACAAAGTAATATTCAGCATAATGAATGGGAAAATGATTGGGAATATCTTCCCCAAATCAAGGCTCTAACGGCAGTTGCAGCGCTTTTGCATGATTGGGGAAAGTCATCGGTGTTATTTCAGGAAAAATTGGTGTCGAAGAGTAAAATGGGTGACCCTCTAAGACATGAATGGATTTCGTGTGCCATATTGCAGGCGTTGGTTGTTCATTCGGGTGATCGATCAGATGATGCTGCCTGGCTGGGTTTGTTGCATCATTGGTCCTTCGACGAAGCTAAACTCGTAAATATTGTTCAAAATCAACAAGGTGAATTTTTCATGCAGTTGCCACCTGTAGCCCAAATCATTGCCTGGCTGATTTTATCCCATCACCGGCTTCCGGCTCTGTATGAGCAAAGTGAAAGGAATGGGTACGCTGGTACGAAAAGAAATGATTTTAGTTCGGTGCTTAAATCGATCAGTGAAACTTGGGGTTATAAAAATGATTATGGCGGCGATTTTGCCTCGAGCGTGAATAAGTGTTTTGAATTCAAATTTGGTTTGTTGAAGAATTCTACTGCTTTAGCCAAGCAAGGGAAAAAGTGGGCAGGGCGGCTTGCTGCTGAAAAGGAAAATGTTCTTAAAGTGCTCAATAGCGGGGCTTTGCGGCTGGTTGTACTTTATGCGCGTTTATGTTTGATGTTAAGTGACCATTACATATCATCGCTTGCAGCCGATAAAACCTGGAGTTGTGAACAAAAATTATTTGCCAATACGGATAAAGGCATGTTGAAGCAGCAGCTGGATGAACATTTGGTAAGAGTTTCTGAGCAAGCACTGAAAATAGCCCAAAAATTAGCTCGGTTTTCTGATCAGATGGAAAAAGCCTACGGTGTAAAATCGCTTAAGCAAAAAAGTCCGCTCGACTTTGCGTGGCAAGACATTGCCGTAGAAAAAATAAAAAAAATTCGTAATGCCAATCAATTGGCCAATGGTCGTGAGCATGGGTGGTTTATCGTGAATATGGCAAGCACCGGATGCGGAAAAACGATAGCAAATGCCAAAATCATGCAGGCCATAGCAGAAGACGGCGAGGGGCTTCGCTATATTTTGGCCTTGGGGCTGCGGACGCTGACTTTGCAAACCGGCGATGAGTATCGTGAGCGGATCGGGCTGAATAGTGACGAATTGGCAGTTCTGATCGGTTCATCAGCAGTCAAGGAATTGCATGCGCAGCAAGCAGAAAAAGCCAATAAGGATGAAGCCGGAATTGATCAGTCCGGCTCTGAATCACTGGAATTATTATTGGAAGGAGACCTGGATTATGAAGAAAGCCCAAATGTTGATTTCTTAGATCATTATTTCCCGCAAGGAAATCATGCGACTGCAGCAAAAAATAAAGCCTTTTTGTACAAGCCGGTTTTGGCTTGTACCATTGACCATATCATTGCTGCAACGGAAACAACAAAGGGCGGAAAGTATATTTTACCGTTTCTGCGGCTGTTGTCATCTGACTTGGTTATTGATGAAATAGATGATTTTGATAAGACAGATTTGATTGCTATTGGTCGATTGGTTCACCTTGCCGGGATGTTAGGCCGCGGTGTAGCTATATCTTCAGCGACCATTCCGCCCGGTCTTGCCGAAGGACTATTCAATGCATACCAGGAAGGGTGGCAGTGTTATCGCAGTTTTTATCGCAAAGACAAGCAGATTATCTGTGTATGGTGTGACGAATTCAGTACAAAAGTTGAAATTTCTCATGGCATTACAACGTCAGAGCGCTGCGAATACTATGCCAAGCTTCATGAAAATTTTGTAAATAAGCGCATCGGCAAGCTTAGCAAGCAAATCGTGAAAAGAAAAGCGTATATTGTTCCCTGCGATCATTTAATCGCAACACCTGATAATCCTAAGTGTGAGTCAGGTGCCCAATCAACCGAAGAGCAATACTTTGAAATCATAAAAGATAATGCTAAAAAATTGCATACGGTTCACTCTTTCACAGACCTGAAAACCGGTAAGAAAATTTCCTTTGGGGTTGTGAGACTTGCTAATATTCCTCCCTGTGTACAACTGAGCCGTTATCTAATTGATGCAAATTGGGGAGATGATTTTGATCCTAAGGTAATGACCTATCACAGCAGGCAAATATTGTTATTGCGGCATGAACAGGAACGGCATCTGGACGCAGTGTTAAAGCGAAAGGAACAAGTGGGTGAAGAATCGCCGGCGCTGAGAAATCCTGTTATTAGAAATCATATTGATCATTCGCCAGAAAGCAATGTCCTGTTCCTTTTGGTAACAACGCCGGTTGAGGAGGTTGGCCGCGACCATGATTTTGACTGGGCAATCATAGAGCCATCCTCATTTCGTTCCATCATTCAGCTTGCTGGGCGGGTTTTGCGGCACCGGAAAACAGTAGCGGACATCGTTGCGCCCAATATAGCAATTATGCAATACAATTTAAAAGGAATCAGAAACGATGGCAAGCCAGCCTTTCGCCATCCGGGATATGAGACAAACGTTACATATAGACTGCATACTCATGACATGACACAACTGGTGGATGCGGCGGAATTAACAAAAGGTGTAAATGCGATACCACGAATTACAAAATTGACTCATATTAAACCGCATGAAAAGCTTGCTGACTTAGAGCATGCCGTTATGAACGATTTTAAGGACAAGTCTTCCCAGGGGCCCGAAGGCTTGCAGGGATGGCTGACAGGATACTGGTGGACGACGGCCATTCCCCAGCAGTTTAATCGCTTTCGCGAGAGTAGTCCGGAAATTAAGTTATATCTACTTTGGCAAGAAGGCAAAGCTGTTTTTTATGAACAACAGACAGATAAAGGGGAGTTTGTTGAACGTGAAAAATTTTATGGCATTGAGCACTTTGTAAAAGGTGGAGAACAGTCAATCCGGCACTGGTTATCGCGAGACTATGAGCAGGCATTGTTAAGACAACTGGACGATCGGGCCGATCCCGATTTCCAATTGGAGAATGACCGTCTGTTAAGGATTTCAAAAAAATTCGGCGAAGTGAATATTCCGGAATACGGCAAGGATAACGGATTTATTTATTCCGATCAGTTTGGGTTGGTGCAGAAAAAATAACGGGGGGGATGCTCGTGGGGGGCGTATTGGAGTATTTGAATAAACGCAAAGAGAAATGGCTTAAGGATAAAATGAAAAATCAGATGTCCGAGATGGAAATTACAGAACTGACAAATCAAGCAGAAGATAAATTTTCAGTAGAGAAATGGATTCCGGATGCTGCGAAACGGGCTAAACAATTATCTTTAGCCAGCCATGTTGCTAAATTTTCACATCCGGATGCCAAAGCATCTTCGGTCATTTCGGCATGTTATTTTAAAAATGATGGGTATTTGCATAGTGGAAATGTTGTATATGAACTGGACGCTTTTGGAAATGCAGCAGCGGTTGACGTTTTTGAATTTCTATTAACGGTAATGGATGACAACAGAACTATTTTAGTGCATCTGGAAAATGACAGTGAAGAAATTAGGCAGGAACTCAATTTTTTGAAAGAAGAATACGAAAAAGTTCGGGTGGATTTTCTTGAAATAAAAAAAGAATGTCAGGAGATCAAAACAGATGAAAGAATAAAACAAGTGTACTTCCCAATTGGCGATAAATATCATTTATTATCATTGATGACGCCGTCCGGAGTTTTAAGACGATTAAAAACTAGAATTGAAGAGATAAGGGCAGAAGCTATCGCTGCCAGGGATAAAAAGAATGAAAAATATGGCGAACAACATGCTGAAATTTATGATCTTACTGTAACCGCTTTTGGGGGGACTAAGCCTCAAAATATCAGTGCATTAAATATACGCAACAATGGAAAAACATACCTGCTAGCTTCAAGTCCGCCGATTATTTCAAAAAGAGAAATTACAAAACCCAGGCAGGATTTCTTTACGAATACATTGCAGATAAAGAAATTCAAAGAGGATCTTCAGGTTTTGCATGCGTTGTTTGCCTGTGAACAAAACAATCTTGAAATACGTAATAAAATCAAAAAAACGCTACAAGTTGTAGTTGATAGAGTCATGATCAGCGTTTATAAATTGCGGGAACTTGAGGCGGGGTGGTCGACTGCAGAATATTATAGCCGCCTGCCATTGTCCCAGAAAATATGGCTTGATGATATTCATGCGGAATTGCGGGTAAAAAACCGAGAGTGGCTGGAGGATGTGTCTCTTTTTTTCGCCCGGTGGATAATACGCGCCTATGAAATAGTTTTGAAAAGCGATGGTATTCCGCTTGGCGATGGGGAAACAGCGTTTCTGAGGCGCCAGGTCGAAATGGCATTGCTGCAGGATAAGGAGAGTTTTGGATGAAAAGCTACTTGTTGATCAATCGCGTAAATATCCATAATGCTAATGCTATGAGCAGCCCATACACAATTGGCTTTCCGGCGATGACCGCCTGGTTAGGCGCTGTCCATTTCCTGCAAAGAACAATTAAGCAAAAAG
>BIFV01000031.1 GCA_003990955.1 Sporomusaceae bacterium FL31 | reverse complement strand
GTTACCTTATCTGCTGTTTGTATAAAATAGTAACTATTAAATGCCTTTACCACAATTCCTCGTAGCATATAATGCCCCCTGCTAAATAGTTTGTTCTTGTAACAACATACCATTAATATAAACTTGAACTCTTACTTGTCCAACACCTTCAATGGTTTTCTCCACCTTGTCACCTGGCTTGTGGACATTTTCATAAACAACACGCCGACCGTTCGAATCGGTAACTACAATTTGCACAGCCTGTTTAGCAGCACCTTCAGGAACAGCAATCTGAACAACAGCCCGTTTTGCAGCACCAGTATTGCCTTTTGCAACAGTGAAGTCAACAGTTGTCCCTTCCGTAGTCTCAGTTGCTGGAGCAGGGTTTTGTCCAGTAATAGTTCCAACAGGATATTTATCACTAGTTACTTCAGTTATAGTTCCTAATTTCAACTTCAAACTTTCCAATTGAGTATTGACAGTATTTATTGGACTGCCACGGAAGTCAGGCATCATGAGTTTACGAGGGCCACTCCCTTTACTTATGACAAGATCTATGGCTGTATTTTTATTTACCTGAGCTGGAGGACGCGGGTTCTGACTAACCACCGTGTCAGCAGGTACATCAGCAAACTGTTCGTCAACATAGCCAAGCTGTAGTCCGGCATTCTTAATCTGTAGTTCCGCATCACGCCGATTTAATCCTCGAAGATCCGGGACTACGGTAATTTCTCCACCTTTACTAACAAACAACGTAATAGTGCGTTGTTCCTTAACAGTAGAACCAGCCTCTGGGTACTGCGATACGACCTGCCCAGATGGTACTTTATCATTAAAAGTTTCAGAAACGCTTACCCGCAGATTCTGTCCAGTTAAGATGTTCTTTGCAACATCAGCCTGCTTGCCAACTACATTAGGAACATTAATTTCACTGGCACTCCAAAACTTACCATATGCCAAGAAAGCCCCTATGGCAAACCCGAGCAACAACAAAGCCAGCAATCCCCACAACAATTTCCGAGGTTTGCCGTTTGGCTGAGTCATTTGCCCGTCTTGCACAGGTTCAATGTTATTTACATCTTTCTCGTTCACCCGAGGTAAAATTTGAGTTGGAAAATCCTCTCTGGATAATCGTCTGGTTTGATCATCACGTAAATAATTTTGGGCTAATTTAAGATCCTCAATCATTTCAGCAATATTTGCAAACCTTGCCTCTGGTTCTTTAGCCATTGCTTTAAGCACAACAGCCTCGGCGAGCGGCGGAATACTCGGATTGATATCCCGTAACGGCTTAGGTTCTTCTTGTAAGTGTTTTAATGCAATACTGACTGGAGTTTCCCCAACAAACGGTACCGTACCTGTCAGCATTTCATAAAGCACCACTCCGAGCGAATAAATATCCGATTTAGCTCCGATAGCACTTCCTTTAGCTTGCTCAGGTGAAAAATAATGGACTGATCCAATAATTGTACCAGTATGAGTCATCGTTGCCGAAGTCACTGCCCTGGCAATACCAAAGTCAGTCACTTTGATACGCCCAGAGCGAGTCACCAGAATATTATGAGGTTTAATATCACAATGAATCAGATTATTCTGATGGGCGTGCTCTAACGCTTCAGCTATTTCAAGGGCAATCCGAATAGCAAGTTCAACCGGTAACGGTCCGTTTGCCTGAATTCTTTCTTTTAAAGTCTCACCTGATATATATTCCATAACAATATAGTACGTTTCATCATCACAACCAACATCATACATGTTTACAATATTGGGATGAGAAAGTTTAGCCGCAGCTTGGGCTTCGCGCCGAAAACGAGTTACAAATTCTTCGTCATTCGTAAACTGTGATCGCAAAACTTTTACAGCAACAGAACGATCAAGCAACTTATCGTGGGCACGGTACACATCTGCCATTCCACCGCCACCAATATGTTCCAATATTGTATACCGATTATCTAATGTACGATTTATCATTCAGTCACCTCCTCAACGTAATGCTTGTAATAAAATTTGGCGAGCAATCGGTGCGGCAACACCGCCGCCCGAACCCCCATTCTCAACTATCACCGCAACAGCAACCTGGGGAGCATCAGCTGGTGCAAATCCGATAAACCAAGCATGTGATTCACCGTGAGGGTTTTCAGCAGTACCTGTTTTTCCTGCTACTTGAACCCCAGATATATAAGCCTGATTCCCAGTACCTTTATTAACCACGCTAATCATCATTTTCGAAATTTGGTCAGCCATTTGAGCATTAGCAGGCTTTAGCCATTCTACTGGCGCATAGTTTTTAATGATACTTCCATCGTCGGCAGTAATTTTGCTAACAAGATAAGGTTGCATAAGTACACCTTTGTTGGCAAATGTACTGGCTAACATAGCCATTCTCATTGGTGTTACTAACAAACTACCTTGTCCTATGCCAGCTTGTGCTAAATCACCATCACCAAGCTCACTAAAACTTGGCAGCCGGCTAGCAGTTTCCTGAAGTTCTTGGCCAAGATCCTTGTCAAAGCCATAGCGATCAAATGTTGCTGCGACCTTATTTCTCCCTAATTTTAAAGCTAAACTGCCAAACGTTGTATTACACGAAACAGTCAGCGCCTGCTCAAGATTTAACTCACCATGAGCAACATGATTGCTTTCTGTTAACGTATAGTCCTTGCCAATTCTTAATGATCCGGTACAGTTAAACGTATTATCGGTATTCACTATTTTTTCAGTTAGTGCAGCTTCTGCAAACATTGGCTTAATAATTGATCCTGGCGGATATAATCCATTGGTAGCCCGATTTAATAGCGGGCTTGCAGATGATTTTGAAATGCCATCCCATAAAGTTTCAATTTGATTGGGATCAAAGCTCGGTTTACTCACCATTGCCAGTATTGCTCCAGTACGTGGATCTAATACAACAATGGCTCCTCGGTGACTCCCTAATGCTTTATAAGCAACACTTTGCAACTTGCTATCAATAGTCAGCACCAAATTATAGGCATGATGTCTGTCTAATAAACGGCTAATTGCACCTAACCCGCGTTCTGGAGTATTTATGCCAGCCAAATAGCCGTTGTAGGTATTTTCAATTCCTGTCTTACCCAATTTAATACTATCATAGCCGATTGGATGAGCCAATATATCACCATATGGATAAACGCGTTTATAACCACTATCATCTGTTTTTTCACTAACAGCAATAATCTGACCATTTCGATCAAAGATAGTTCCGCGCTGAATACTTTTTGCATATTCAGTGCTACGACGGTTAAGCGGATGTGCTGCATAAAAACTGCCTTCAATAACCTGGATATAGGATACATGAACAATAAGTGCTATCAGTAAAATAACCAGTAAATAGGCAACCCGTCGAATATTTTCTGCAATATTATTGGTGCTCATCATACGGCCTCTTTTCTGATATAGCAAATAACATGCCAAGAAACATAAAATTTGCCACCATCGAACTTCCACCGTAGCTAATAAAAGGCAAGGTGATACCGGTCAATGGCAAGAATTTAGTAACACCGCCAATGATGATAAAAATCTGCAAAGCTGTCGCTGCCGCTAAACCACCGGCAACCAGTGCCTTAAAATCTTGATCAGCTAAAATCGCAGCTTTAAAAGCACGACAAATCATAATAATATATAGAATTAGAATCGCAGCTCCTCCTGTTAATCCGAGCTCCTCTCCTATGGCTGAAAAAATAAAATCAGTATGTACTTCGGGAATTAAATTTGGATAACCAAATGATAAGCCACTTCCCAAAATACCGCCTGTCCCCAAAGCAAACAGCGATTGCACAATCTGGTAAGCCTTCCCATTCGGGTCTGACCATGGGTTTAACCAAATATCAACTCGCGTCTGAACGTGTGGATATAAACTATAGCAGGCAATTGCCCCGACTAAAAATAAACAACTGCCAATAAGAACATAATTTATCTTACCACTGGCCATATAAGTCATTAATAATGCAATGCCAAAAAACAATAATGCCGATCCAAGATCACGCTGCAAAATGAACATCATCATCGCTAGTCCCCATATGATTAGTAAAGGCGCAATAAAGCGCATCGGCGGCAATGTCAGGGGTCCATATTTATTATTCATTAATGTCAAAAGTTGTCGACGCTCATTCAAATAGGCAGCCAAGAAAACAACAATAAACAGCTTAGCAAATTCTGATGGCTGAAACCTTACTGGTCCGATTATAACCCAATTTTTATTACCACCTATATCAACGCCAAAAAGAATTGCCGATAATAGCAGCAGCACTCCAAAGATACCGCAGATATACTTATATTCTGCCAACCGCTCTAATTCACGGAAAAAAAAGGCAGACGCTGAAAAAGCAAAAAGTCCTACAAAAACCCATAGTGCCTGATATAATAATAAATTTGGCTTAAGCCGAAAAATCATTACCAGCCCGATACTCACCAGTATAATAGCCAATGGCAGCAAAAGAGGATCTCCGAAATGGCCTTTCCGCCTAATAACAAAATGAATGGTAAACCAGCATAGTATTAGACCGGTAATTGCAGCTATTGCGGTATAATGGATATCCCCACTAGTTAGGGTTACTGCAATAATCCCCGACAAAGCCACTAGGCTGCCGATCAAAATAAGTAACCGTTCTTCCAGCCACGTGGGATTCATCATTACATCCCCTCGTTTTTCAGTAGAATAGCAGTTACATTATCATGCCCACCAGCTTGATTTGCTGCAGATATTAAAATGTTTACAACTGTTTCACCGTCATTTTTATCTGCAAGTATGATTTGCTGAATTTCTTGTTCATTGAGCATATTAGTAAGTCCATCAGTACATAAAAGCAGTAAATCCCCCTGACTCCAATTCATTGTTCCAGTATCTACTTTTATGTTCTTACTAGTTCCAACTGCTCTAGTCAGCATATTCCGTTGAGGATGTGTATGAGCCTCAGCTTTCGTTATATTGCCACTCTGAACTAATTCCCAAACTAACGAATGGTCATTTGTTAACTGATGTAACTCATTGTCACGGATCATATAGATCCTGCTGTCACCGACATGCCCCCAATAAACATGGCTCTGATCAAGAAATACGATACTGATGGTTGTGCCCATCCCAGCACAGTCATCCCTTGATTTAGACAGACTAAAGATCAGTTCATTCGCCTGAATAATCGCCTTCTCTAATAATAACTCTTGGTCACAACCAACTGTTAAGTTGCTCTGAATATAATCGCTGACAGCTTTAACTGCCATTCTGCTTGCAACTTCTCCGGCTACGTGGCCCCCCATTCCATCAGCAACTAGAAAAAGACTAGGGGGAATACATGCATAACTATCCTCGTTGGTTTGCCGGACTAGACCAATATCTGATTTAGCAAATACCAGCAATACCTGTCACCTCTCAAATTTAAAAGTAACCGCGCCAATCTTTATGATATCCCCTTTATTTAACGCAACTTCATCCAAAACAAGCTGTCCATTGAGATAAGTTCTATTGGTGCTTTTTAAATCTGTTAGCCAATAATCATGCTTATATTTTGTTATACAAGCATGATCATGTGAAACAAACGCATCATCAATTACAATATCGTTCGATCTATTCCGTCCAATTGATAATGATTCATCGACTGAATAGATGGAACTGTTTAATGTTATGTTTCCATTATCTATCACGATTAGTTTAGCAGAGCTTCCATACACGCCTGCATAGGTGTTTAGTTTTTGCGCACTATCAGATTGCCGAATCAGTTTTAAGTCTGAATGCAAGACTTTAATCACCCGAAACAGAAAATAATAGATAAGTACAACCATACTATACTGCAAAATAATGCTAAGCAGCGTTGGCAGCAACACTTTAATTGGCAAATTAATTCACCTCATATAAAATGATGGTGTTTCCTACCTTGATCCGATCCCCTGAGCAAAGAATCTTTCTAGTTATCCGATGCCCATTCACATAGGTGCCATTCAAACTCTTTGCATCATGTAAAACATGATTGCCCTCTTCATAAATGATATAGGCATGTAATCGGGAAGTATTCATATCGGTAAGCGGCAACTCATTACTTTCTCGTCTGCCAATATTAATCCGCTTACTGCCTACTTCGAATTTCATGCCCTTATCAAGACCTTCAACAATTTGAACTTTGCCAAAATGTTGTTTGTCCATAATAGGCATTGAAGCAAAACACATCTTTTCAAAAACTCGTGTATCCGAAGACGAACATTCGATTACTTCATTTATCTTTTCACACGGCAACGGTTCCGTAAAGGAACTGCTAATACGGAATAGTTCCTTACCTAATTCATCTTCCATGAAAATATCGACAATTGGCTCGCCAATAATCGTATAGCTCTTACGAGTTGCTTCTTCTATTAAATATTGCGATAACTCATCACGAATTACACTTCCATAAGGCGCAATTCGCTCATAATCATCTTTTTTCAAGAATACTGAATACGCGTTAGGAACATAAACCTGTGAAATTCCCACCGATCGCTGACTATTCATTTCTTTTACTAATTGTTTTGCTATTTCAACTGGCTGTAACCCACTTGAGAATTTTTTATTAAAAAAACCTTCAATATACTTCTCAAATATGTTTTCCAAGTTCCGGACAAAAGTCATGCTGCACACCTCACTGGAATCATATAGAATATTATAAGCCATATTCCCATTATAGTCAAAAATCGCCATTAAGCCTATCCCCATTATTGCCATCAAATAAAAAAACCATACATGAACGGTTAGCCGTTAATGTATGGTTTTTAATGCTTCATTTCTTAATTGTCCACATGCAGCTTGAATGTCTGAACCCATTTCCCTTCTGACTGTGACATTCATTTTGCATGCCAATAATATCTGTTCAAACTCAGCAACCTTCGCTGCTGTAGGTCTATGCAGGCCACGTTCAGCAACGTTATTAACGGGTATCAGATTCACATTGCATAACTGACCTTTTAGTAATTCAGCCAATTGTTTTGCATGCTCAGGCTGATCATTGAGCCCCGCTATTAAGATGTATTCATAGGTGACACGCCGGCCAGTGCTCTTAATATAACGATCTCCCGCAGCCACAACATCTAAAATTGAATAGTGATGATTGATTGGCATCAATTTTGATCGAATACTATTATCAGGAGCATGAAGGGAGATTGATAAAGTAATCGGCAGCCCTTCTTGACTAAGTCGATCAATTGCAGGAACAACACCTGATGTAGATAATGTTATATTTCGATAACTGAGATTTAAACAATAATCTTCGTGGCATAAGCGAATAAAATTCACTACATGATCATAATTAACCAGTGGTTCCCCTGATCCCATAATCACAATATTATTAACAGACTTGCCTTCAACACGCAGAAGTTGATTCACATATAACACTTGAGCCAACATTTCACCTGCCATAAGATTACGAATAGCTCCATGTAAAGTTGAAGCACAAAATACGCACCCCATGCTACACCCTACTTGACTGGATACACAAACACTATTGCCATAGGGCTGGCGCATTAATACAGTTTCAATCGCCTCTCCATCACTAAAGCCCAGCAAATATTTGCTGGTTTTTCCGTCTGAAGAAATCTGCTGCATTTTTAAGCTGGCGGCCTCAATGCTAAAAACATCACTTAGAAGCTTTCTTTTAGCTGCCGGGAGATTGGTCATTTGTTCAAAGTCATAAATTCCGCGCTGATACATCCATTCCAGAATTTGCAGAGACCGATATTTTTCTAGCCCTATTGAAGCAACTAACGCTTCCAGCTCTGTTCGAAATAGACCAAATAGATTTGTTTTCATTCGTTCACCTACTCAGCCCGTTTGAGACGTGCAATAAAGAAACCATCAACACCGTCAGTATGAGGCCAAAATTGAACCATTTGTTCATTACTTTTTACCGGAAGAAACTCTCCAGTCGTCTGAAGCTTAAACTCCGGCCTGTCCACTAAAAATTGATTGATAATCTCCTGATTTTCTTCAAGCTCAGTGGTACATGTACTATAAACCAAAACCCCACCCGGTTTAACGCAATTCGCGGCACTTTTGAGAATTGCCATTTGCAGCACTGGTAAGTCTTTGAGTGTTGCTTCGGTCTTGCGCCAGCGTGAATCCGGTTTACGGCGTAAAACTCCCAAGCCAGAACATGGGGCATCGACAAGAACCCTATCGGCTTGCAAAGGATATAAATCACCTAAATGAACAGCATCTAATGCTTTAGTTTCTATAATACTGACACCTAAGCGCTGAGCGTTTTCTAAGGTTAATGCTAATTTATGTTCATGAATATCAGTCGAAATCACTCTGCCGACATTGCCCATAAGCGCTGCAATATGCGTTGATTTACCTCCAGGCGCGCCGCATGCGTCAATAATAAATTCTCCTGGCTGAGGATCAAGAACATGGGCAACCATCATTGAACTTTCATCCTGAACCTGAAACAAGCCATCACGCAATGATTTTAGACTTCCCAGTGCCGGATACTCCCGACAAACCAAGCCTTCTGGTGTACGAGATGATAAATCAAATACAACACCTTCTTGAAGCAATTGTTCAGCAAGTTCTGTACGACTATTTTTGATAGTATTCGTTCTTATTGACAACGGCGGCGTTATATTATTTGCTGCACATAATGCTTGAGCAGCATCAAAGCCTAATCGGGCAACCCATCGGGCAACCAGCCACTTGGGATGAAAATATTTTAAAGATAAATATAAGATGGAATTTTCGGTCTGATTAGGATATTCTGATTTTTCAGGAGCACGAGCTGCATTTCTTAAAACCGCATTGACAAACTTAACCGTTCCGGCATGTCCATATTTTTTGGCTAATTCAACCGACTGATTGCAAGCAGCTGAACTGGGAACTTTCGACAGGAAAAAAATCTGATAAGCACCCATACGCAAAATATCACGAATGATTGGCGACATCTTCTCAAGCGGCCGGCTACTATAGTGACCGAGTATCCAATCTAATGTCTCCCCTGCTTTTATTGTTCCATACACTAATTCCGTGATGAACCGACGATCCTGATCTGACAATTTATGTCGGTTTATTTCTTTTGCCAAAGCAATATTGGAATATGCACCATTTGCATTGACATCATTAATGATCTTTAAAGCCACTTGCCTAGCATCCATATTATCACCTACTTTTCTTCGGGCAAAAATTCTCTGATTGCACGCTCGACATCATTCATATTAACCTTCGTATTACAACAAGGACCAAATGGTCGTTCGTTTAGCACCCCAATGACAGGAAGCGGATACACATCTTGTATTCCACTGGTCAGATCGCGCTCACAGGCAATCGCCAGAACAGCTTGCGGACGTACTGTTTTAATTACTTTCCTCGCTAAAGTTCCACCTGTGACAACAGCAAAATGAAAACCAAGTTGGCGAGACAATAGTAAAAGGTCTCCGACCTGACAATTACCGCATAACTTACAATTCTCTACATCTCTAGTAATTTTATGAGGACAGCTCTCTTGTTGAATACAATGGGGTGTAAGAATTAATAACTTTTCAGGATTAACCCTCACACATTTACGACGAATTAAATGATTACTAACCTCAATAAAAGATCGCTCTATTCTTTCCTTATCCAAATCCAGCAATTTACCAATGCGAATTGCAAGTGGGAATAACAAGTTAATAGCTGACCATGCAAGGCCTTGAAAGACCCCGAGCGTAGGAAATCCTAATATTGCAAAAATAATGCCAACAATACCGCTGGCGATTGCTACAACTGTGATAAGTAAGATAACGCCAAACACCATTGGCAGATATTGGCTAATAGTAGCCAAACCGGCAAAGCTTACCATCCAAATGCCATATGTTGAGACACTAGTAACAATTAAACTGATGATGATTAGTGCAAGAAATAAGCGTTTTTTAGGCCGAGGTACAACTTCAATCATTTCTTCACCTTCTTACCCAAAAATCTCACCTGTATTGATACAATAACCGCACGCACATTCTTTGGCTAACATTCGACGCTTGCTCTCAGGTTGAACTTCAAGAATTTCAATGACACCTAACCCAGTTTCAACTAAAATTCCCTCAGCTGTAACTTTGACTACCCGTCCTGGCCTCGTAGTAGCCATATCGGCATCATGTATTCTTGAACGCCATATTTTGAGAACCCTATTTTGGTAACAACAGTAAGCTCCAGGCCACGGATTAAGGCCACGGATTAAGTTATGAATTTCAACAGCCGATCGCTCCCAATTAATCTTTTCTATCATTTTAGTTAAAAGAGGAGCATAAGTTGCATCCTGATGATTCTGTGGAATACGCGGAGCTGCTTGCTGAACAATCAACATCAAAGTTTCTTTAAGTACACTCGCGCCAACCAGCTTTAATTGATCATGAATTTCACCGGTTATCGCATTGTCACTGATTGGTACTTCGGACTTTAAAATCATGTCACCAGTATCCAGGCCAACATCCATATACATAGTAGTTACGCCGGTAATGGTCTCACCTTCAATGATCGACCAATGAATTGGCGCAGCACCACGAAGCTTTGGTAATAATGATGCGTGGACGTTAATGCACCCTAGCGCAGGAATATCTAAAATACGCTTCGATAAAATTTGTCCAAATGCCACGACAATAATGACATCAGGATTAAGTGCCGCAAGCTGATCTTCAAACTCAATTGTCTTAATTTTTTCCGGCTGTAAAACTTGCAGACCATGTTTTAGTGCAAATTCTTTAACCGGCGACGCCACAAGTTTCTGCCCTCTACCTTTGGGACGATCCGGCTGTGTTACAACCGCGATAATATCGTATTGCTCTTGAATCAGCATTTCTAAGCATGGAACAGCAAATTCAGGAGTCCCCATAAAAACTACGCGCAAATTTGACATATTCATGACCTCTTACATAAAGTTTGAGCCTTATCAATAAATAGCACACCATCGAGATGATCCATTTCATGCTGCAATGCTCTCGCCAACAAGCCTGTACCTACAATTCGTTCTTTCTTGCCATTACGAGTAAGCCCCTCAACAATTACTTTACTGAAACGATCTACTTCTCCATAAATACCAGGAACACTTAGGCATCCCTCAGTTCCCTGTTCCTCACCTTCGGACTCTATCAGAACTGGATTGATGAGTTCTATTAGCCCATCGCCAGCATCGATAACGATAACTCGCAAAGACACGCCTATTTGAGGTGCAGCTAAACCCACACCGTCGGCATGATACATGGTTTGTGCCATATCATCAAGTAACTGTCTGATTTTGCGATCAATTTTACCAACAGGTGCACAGAGCTCTTTTAAAACCTTGTCACCAGCTTTTCTAATTTCTAAGATTGCCATTGTAAACCTCCTATATACCCGAATTATAACAATCCTGCACAAATTCTACCATATAACCCTAAAAAAATCTATGCAGAGTAGATGTATAACCCTGCTACATTACATTTAATGGATCGATATCAATAATAATATCTGGACGCATATGCAGATTAAGCCGTAATATGTGTTGATTAACGTTCGAATGATCTAAGGATTTAATCAATATATTCATCCTAAAACTATTATTGATTTTCGCAATCGTAGCAAGAAAAGGGCCTTGTATAAATTTACTATCTTCACCTAATGCAACTCTTAAATCAGCAGCAATAGTTTCAGCTTTATGACGAACTTCACTCTCTCCTGGCGCAGTTATTGTAAGCTTTGTTATTTTGCTGAACGGCGGATAGTCCAAAGATTTACGAAAAACAATCTCTTTATCATAAAAAGCTTTATAGTCATGTTTAGCGCCATCCTCGATGGCATAATGCTCCGGATTATACGTCTGTATAACAACCTTCCCGCTTACTTCACCACGACCGGCGCGACCAGCGGCTTGAGTCAATAATGAAAAGGTTCGCTCTGCTGCTCTAAAATCAGGAAGATTTAAAACTGAATCTGCGGTAATAATTCCTACAGCCGTGACATTCTTTATATCATGGCCTTTTGCTACCATCTGGGTGCCTAGTAAAATATCATAATTTCCCTGTGCAAAAGAATGCAAAATACGATCATGTGCCATTTTGCCGCCAGTAGTATCCTGGTCCATACGAATCATTCTTGCATTAGGAAAAATTTTAACCAATTCATCTTCCAAGCGCTGCGTTCCCGTCCCGAAATAGCGAATATAGCGGCTTGAACAAGATGGGCAAACATCAGGTGGACTTACACTAGACTGACAGTAATGACATCTTAGATTTCCTGCTTTATGATAAACCATCGACACTGCACATTGGTTACAACTTATCACATAACCACACTCGCGGCACATTACAAAAGTAGAATACCCTCGGCGATTCAATAATATGATAACCTGTTCTCCTTGTTCAATGGTATTATGAATTAAATTTTGCAAAGGCAACGAGATCACATTACGCCTGCCACGCCGTAACTCCTCCCGCATATCTACTAATTCTATTGCGGGTAAACTGGCTCCGTCAACGCGATTAGGCATTTCTAATAAAGTATGTTTGTGCTCTATAGCCTCATAATAAGTTTCTACTGAAGGCGTTGCACTGCCAAGAACAACTAAAGCGGAGGCGAGTTGCGCCCGTTTAAATGCAACTTCACGGGTATGATAACGCGGTGCTTCTTCTTGCTTATAGGTAAACTCGTGTTCTTCATCAATAATAATAATTCCTAAATTCTCTAAAGGAGCAAATATTGCCGAACGTGCACCAATGACAATCCCTGCTTGATCAATGCGTAAGCGTTGGATGGCATCATTACGCTCATTAATTGATAATTTACTATGCATCACTACAATATCATCATGAAATCTTGCACGGAAACGAGCAACAATTTGGCTGGTTAATGCAATCTCAGGGACGAGAATGATAGCTTGCCGGCCTTTTTTCCTTACTTCGGCAACAGCTTCAATATATACTTGTGTTTTACCACTACCAGTAATTCCATGAAGTAAAAAGGATTGATATGACTGTCCGTGAATAGTAGATAATAATTTTTTTAATACAAATTCCTGATCTTGATTAAGACTAATTTTTTCATAGTTACCTGATATATTTGAATAACTGTCACGCATTAAGCGCTTTTTGCCAACAGTTATTAAACCTGCAGTCACTAAACGCTTGATCGTATCGGAACTTACTTTAAGCTGCTTTAAATCATTATTATCAAGAATTTCTTTGTCAAGTAAAGCAGTCAAGAGCCTTTGTTGAGCAGGCTTTCCCATACTACCTTTCAGGTGCTCCTGAAAGGCATCCTTATCAATAGCTCGTGACAAAACGGTTATGTATTTTGGCTTTATTTGCTTATTCAATTTATAATCTTTAAAGATCAACTTCTTGCTAATTAAATCATTCAGTATTTTCAGGCAATTGTCAGGAAAAGTTTTTTGGATTTGCGGTAACGTCGCCGGTCCATTTGTTACTAAATATTGATATACAGTCAAATATTGATCAGATTTCAATGATAATATTAAAACTGCTTGATCAAATGCAATAGCATCATTTACTTGATAAGTTAAATAGGATTTAAGACCTGTTTTCCCAGGAATAAAGAGACGCATTGCTTCGGCAAGGCTGCATAAATAATAATGACTAATCCATTCTGACGTTTTCAACATGTTTTCATCAAACCAAGGTAGATCATCTAAAGGCTCAATAAGAAATTTCAGTCCCTCAGAATTACTCATCTCAGTTTTAATAATAAAACCTTCAATCTTTCGATTCCCAAAAGGCACAAGAACGCGCCACCCAACATCTAAATATTGCAAGTTAGGTGGTATCAAGTACGAAAATGCTTTATTTATAGATTTTGTTGGAATATTAACATGAACCTGAGCAATCTTTTGCATCCAATCACCACTAACGAAAAAGTTTAGGTATTGTAAAAAATGTACTATGAGGAATAAGAAGAAAGGGGCTCAAATGAGACCCTTTCTTCTTTGATTAATACTGTATTCGCGATTGTATGCTTCAGCACCTGCTGAAATGCATTTTAATAGCTGACTATAAAATCTCCCAGTCAAAACCTGTATCCATAGGCAGTCGCTTAAAGAATCGTTTAATTCGACATCTGGCAAACGGCGCAAAGTGGAGTTTCATCATGGCACCTAACCTTGGATAGAATAGCCAAGAGTTTGCAAGGTTTCCTCGATATAGCCACCAGCAATTAGTTCTGGGTTATAAGCAACATCGACCTGCTTGGTGCCAATATTTACATCAACACTTGTAACCCCCGGGAGATGTGATAACGTATGCTCAATTCGTGCTCGGCAATGTTCACCTTTTAAGCCGCCTACAGTGTATACTGCTTTTTTTGTAGCCATTGCAATACTAACCTCCTAAACAATAATTGAGTCCAGCAAAGTTAGTATGACCATTTGCATCAAATATTTGCTTCTTTATTTAAAATTTCAGCTTTATCTGTACGCTCCCAAGGCAATTCAATATCAGTGCGTCCAAAATGCCCGTAAGCTGCAGTTTGTCGATAGATAGGTCTACGCAAGTCCAAAGTTTTAATGATACCAGCTGGACGTAAATCAAAATGTTTTTCAATAAGCTTAACAATAACCTTTTCATCAACTTTGGCTGTACCAAAAGTCTCAACCATGATTGACACCGGCCGTGCAACACCAATCGCATAAGCAAGCTGAATTTCACATTTATCAGCCAAACCAGCTGCTACAACATTTTTCGCAACATAACGCGCCGCGTAAGCAGCAGACCGGTCAACTTTTGTTGGATCTTTTCCAGAAAATGCTCCGCCACCATGACGAGCCATGCCGCCGTAAGTATCAACAATGATTTTCCGGCCAGTTAATCCAGCATCACCTTGTGGCCCGCCAACTACAAAGCGTCCGGTTGGATTAATAAAATATTTTGTATTTGCATCTAGTAGCTCGACTGGAACAATTGGCTTAATAACCTTTTCAATTAAATCATTTTTAATTGTAGCTAAGTCAACCTCAGGGCTATGCTGAGTTGAGATAACAATTGTATCCACACGAACAGGCTTACCATCTTCATATTCAACAGTAACCTGTGTTTTGCCATCAGGACGTAAATAAGCAAGTTCGCCATTTTTGCGGACTTCTGACAAGCGACGCGCCAATTTATGGGCAAGCGAAATCGTAAGTGGCATATATTCTTCAGTTTCATTAGTGGCATAACCAAACATCATGCCTTGATCGCCAGCACCAATGGCTTCAATTTCATCCATTTCGCCTTCTTTAGCTTCTAAGGCTTTATCTACACCCATAGCAATGTCTGCAGACTGTTCACCGATTGAAGTCATAACACCACAAGTATCGGCATCAAAGCCGAATTTCGCCCGTGTATAACCGATTTCTCTAATTGCTTCTCTAACAATCTTTGGAATATCTACATAGCAGCTTGTTGTAATTTCACCAACTACATGGACTAAGCCAGTAGTAACAAGAGTTTCACAAGCTACACGTCCCATTGGATCTTTTGCAAGGATTGCATCAAGAACACTGTCTGAAATTTGGTCAGCAATTTTATCCGGATGACCTTCGGTTACAGATTCTGAAGTAAACAATACACGTTTCTTCTCCATAACTATTACCTCCTAATATGCTTTGACAAGAAAAAAACTCCCAATTGGGAGAGTGAGTCGTCCTCCCATCTTGCAGTTGTCACTGCAGGATTTGGCACCGTTTTGACATAATGTCAATGGTTGCCGCGGTTTCATTGGGCCATTCCCTCCACCAACTCTTGATGAGTATACAATATGTATTTTTTCACAATTGCAATTTTAATTTAAAAGCGTGAAAAAATCAATACTAATTTTCCACTATTCAAGAATTTTATCTAAAATAATTCTAGAAAGTTCATTTTTTGACATTTGAGGCAAATCTTCCACTGTACCCTCTTTATCAATAATTTTTACAATATTAGTATCTGTATTAAATCCTGCACCTGGCAGCGTTACATTATTAGCGATAATCATATCCAGGTTTTTTTTCTTTATTTTTGCTAAAGCATTCTCAATGAGATCCTGAGTTTCAGCAGCAAAACCAACCAGAATCTGATTTGGTTTTTTGAGTTGGCCAAGTTCTAGCAGAATATCCGGATTCTTTTCTAATACTATCGTTAATGTTTCCCCAGCTTTTTTTATTTTATGTGTTGCCACCATTTCTGGTCGATAATCCGCAACGGCAGCTGCCTTTATAACAATGTCCGCATCGCCAAACTCCTGCAATACAGCTTGACGCATTTCAGCTGCTGTTTCTATTCTGATTACAGCAACTCCCTCTGGGGATAGCAAACTGGTTGGTCCCGAAACCAAAACAACTTTTGCCCCACGCGCGGCTGCATTTTTTGCTAATGCATATCCCATTTTCCCACTGGATCGATTGCCAATAAAGCGAACAGGGTCAAGCGGCTCAATTGTGCCGCCTGCTGTTATAACTATTTTTTTCCCCGCATAATCTTGTTTTGAGATCAAAGTATTAAGCACCTTTTCTACGATAACTGCCGGCTCCGGCAATCGCCCAGGCCCTTCAACACCACATGCCAACATCCCAGTATCAGGCTCAATAAAATGGTAACCAAGCCCTATTAATTCACTTATGTTCTTTTGAACAATTGGATTTAAAAACATATTAGTGTTCATAGCAGGCGCAAATACTACCGGGGCTTTTGTTGCCATCACAGTGGTTGATAACATATCATCTGCTATTCCATTGGCCACTTTACCGATTATATTAGCAGTCGCAGGTACTATTAAAAAAAGATCAGCTTTTGTAGCTAGCGCAATATGCTCAACATTCCATTTTTTAGGCTCTTCCCACATGTCGATTACTACAGGATTACCACTAATCTCACGGAAAGTAAGCGGCGTAACAAAATTAGTTGCAGCCGCAGTCATTATAACATGTACGGAACATCCCAACTTACGCAAGCGACTTACTATTTCTACAGATTTGTAGGCAGCTATTCCACCCGCCACGCCCATGACGACATTCTTTCCTTTTAACATGGCAAGCCCCCTACTTGATTCCGGTCTTCGTTCTTTCATAAGCAATTTTTCCTTGTGCGACTTCTTCCAGAGCAACCGTCACTTGCTTATTTGACTTACTATCAACTGTTGAATTCTCACCGCTCATGAGTTCGCGAGCCCGCTTAGCAGCTAGAACTACAAGCGTATATTTACTGTCAACTTTGTTTACAAGAGCGTCCAATGAAGGATGTATCATAAAGGTCCTCCCTATTCTTTCAAATCAGATTTACAGATTTGCTGTATTAAATTACCACTGCGCGATACACTACATTTTTCGGCACTAATGATGGCTTCAATCTTACGTACCGCGATCGGCACTTCGTCATTCACTACTACATAGTTATAGCTATATACCTTATTCATTTCTGCAGTAGCGCAACTTAAGCGCCTTTTAATACTCTCCACAGAATCTGTTCCACGTTTATGTATCCGGTCAGCTAATTCTTCTAATGATGGTGGAACTATATAAATAAAAACCCCCTGCGGAAATTTTCCTTTTACTTGCATAGCTCCCTGCGTATCAATCTCCAAAACTACATCTTTACCGCTATCTAATAGTTCCTTAACGTGATGATATGGTGTTCCATAGTAATTTCCGTAAACCTCTGCCCACTCCAATAATGCGTCATCACTGATCATACTTTGAAATTCTTCTTTGGAGATAAACCAATAGTTTAGGCCATTAGTCTCACCAAAGCGCGGAGAACGGGTGGTTGCTGATATGGAGTAATGTAAATTGGGATAGTTACGCAGCAATTCCTGGCAAATTGTCCCTTTACCAGTGCCAGAAGGACCAGAAAGAACAATAAGAATTCCCTGCTGCGTCATCATTCTGCTCCTTTCATTTAACTAATCTATTATTCTGTTGTATCATCATTACTTTCTTTACTTGCAAGACGATGAGCGACAGTCTCAGGCTGTACTGCAGACAAAATTACATGATCACTGTCAGCAATAATGACTGCTCTAGTACGTCTGCCATAGGTAGCGTCAATCAGCATACCTCGATCACGAGCCTCTTGTATAATGCGTTTAATCGGGGCCGACTCCGGACTGACGATAGAAATAATACGGTTAGCAGAAACAATATTGCCAAAACCAATATTAATAAGCTTAATATCCATAGATAAATCACTCCTATTTTTTTGTGTAGCCGGTCAATCATTAGTTTGAATAAAATTCTCTATATTACTCTATGTTTTGGATTTGCTCTCTGACCTTCTCAATTTCACTTTTAATTTCAACTACTATATTGGCTACAGTAAAATCATTAGCTTTGGAAGCAATAGTATTTGTTTCCCGATTTATTTCTTGCACAATAAAGTCCAATTTGCGACCAACTGCCTCATCGGTTATTAATGTTGTTCGGAATTGAGCTAAATGACTACGCAATCGTACAAGCTCCTCCGTAAAGTTACTTCGATCAGCAAATAATGCTGTTTCTTGAAGTAATCTAGATTCATCAGGTTCAACATTGACTGCTGATAGTAAATCGCGCATTCGCCCTAGCAATCTCTCACGATATTCATTTAAGATACGCGGCGCTCGTTCTTCAATCTCATCAATACAAAGTGTCAGCTTATCAATACGCTCAGTCAAATCTTTGAAAATGTTTTCCCCTTCAGCAATACGCATACTAATAAGATTATCAATTGCAATCTCAATAGCATTTGCTAGTTTAGGCCATAATTCGCTCACATCTTCAAAAGCCTCTTCTACTCGTATTACATCAGGATATTTAGCAAGCTGATGAATATTATCATTTAAAGAAGCCGAAAACAGCTTCGCCAAATCTCTCAAAGCACCATGGTAAGCTATTGCTAATTCTTTGTCAACCCTAATTGTTCGTTTCTTTTGACTATATTCATCTAAAGTGATAAAAATATCAATGCGTCCACGCAATAAAGTATTTGCTACGCGACGTCTAATTTTATCTTCCAGTGACCCCAAATTCTTTGGCATACGGATAACAATGTCGTTATAACGATGATTTACTGCTTTAATTTCTACAATAATACGATGGTCGCTATCTAAAAACTCACCGCGCCCAAAGCCAGTCATGCTCTTTAGCACTAGGAAAAGCCCCTTCCTTTGCGTATGTTATTATTAACTGTTAAATTTATAATTAGTCATATTTTTTTATACTTCTCCTTTTATCAATAAATTCCTTTTGCTTACTTTGAAAGAGTTACCAAGACAAATCCCTAGATACCACGATTTAACAAGCTTAAGCTACAGGGAAAACAGCGAACTTTTCGCTTTATCTTATTTTTGCCAGATCGAAATAGAATTTATGATCCAATTTATCATTTGTTGTCACTACTAAAGTAGCAGGCATGGATACATCAATATCATTGTCCGAAAAATAGAAGTAGCTTTGAGCTTTAAATAAGCGCCCAGCTAACCAGGTACACGGTTCGGCTTCACTCGGTATTGTCGTCTGATAAGCTTTTACAATTTTTTTACCTTGTTTAATGACTGCAATTGTATTATGAATAAAAGTTGGTTCTTTTGAAAATAAAGTTACACTAAAACTCAACATTCCACTATAGTCAGTAATGATTCTTTCACTGTCAGCATTCAGAACCAGTTTTCCATTGCTCTTTTTCTCACGAGCATCAGTTGCCAAAAGTAAATAAGTTGTATATAAATAGGCACGTTCTGTAGTTTCATTTAATTGAGCTGCTTTTTCTTCATAAGAAATCCAGGGTTGCAAAAAATCAGGTAACGTTTCCTGAGCATGCTGAACACCGTATTCTTGTGCTTGCCGAATTGTTTCAGCGCTGATAGGAGCAATTGCATAGGCTGAACTACTAGACAGTACTAACAAACTCAATATGCAGCAGAGGATCTTCACCAATCCACCTCCTAAATTTTCCTGACTTAATTATTATTACACAAATATTACAAAAATTCCTTTAATAATAAAAATTGGCTCAAATTGAGCCAATTTTTCATGCATTTAGAGTCTGTATAACAGACATTAAAAAACTGCTTAAATCTAATTAAAAGGTTTATTGTTGTACATATTCACCACGAAAAACTTCTGTCGCAGGACCTGACATGTAGACATGATTATCCGCTTTGTTCCATTCAACAATAAGCTCGCCACCATCAAGTTCAATAGTTGCTTTTCTATCAGCTTTGTTATTTAAGACAGCTGCAACCAAAGTAGCACAAGCACCGGTGCCACAAGCCATTGTGATTCCCGCACCACGTTCCCACACGCGCATCCGGATATGCTGTTCATTTTTCACTTGAGCAAACTCAACATTTGTTTTTCGGGGAAACAGCTCATGTTTTTCAATTTGCGGCCCGATTGAGGATAAATCAATATCATTAATATTATCAACAAAAATGACACAGTGCGGATTACCCATTGATACGCAAGTAATATTGTAAATATTATTCGAAATATGCAAAGGCAAGTTTACTAAAGATTCATTAGGTAAGCCAGCCGTAGGAATATCTTGGCGTTTAAGTCTAGGCTCGCCCATATCCACTTTAATCGTTTTTATCTTTCCATTTTCGATAATCAGCTCAGGTACTATGATTCCAGCTTTAGTCTCAATGGTAATTTTAGTCTTCGAAGTCAAACCGCATTCATAGACATGTCGAGCTACACAGCGAGTGACATTGCCACACATTTCTGCTTCACTGCCATCGGAATTAAAGATACGCATCTCAAAATCTGCTGTTTCTGAGGGTAAGATTAATACCAAGCCATCTGCCCCTATTCCTAAATGACGGTCACAAACTTTGATAGCAGCGTCGCTATAATCCGTGATTTTTTCAGTAAAGCCATTTACTATGACAAAGTCATTACCTAACCCGTGCCATTTAGTAAATTTAAACTGCATATAGATTCCTCCATTGTCTCATCTTATCTATTATTCTACCTGTTAAATACAGCACGTGCAACTTGTCGACGGAAAAATATATATTTGAAACCATTTAAGATAAAGGTCCAGCCCGATATACCTAATACCAATATCCAGTCATAGACTCCCATAGGGACTGTAGCAAAAACACTGCTTAAAAATGGATTATAGATCACTGAAATTTGCATGCATGTTGAACATAACGCTGCCATTACAAGAAATTTATTACTGAATAATCCAGCCTCAAAAACACTATAAGTTTCAGAACGGCAATCAAATACATGAAACATCTGCGAAAAAACTAATGTTGAGAAAGCCATCGTACGTGCTAAATTCAAATCATTTTTCAAGTAATAGACAATTGAGAATACCAGCACCGTACTTAAACCGATTTGAATACCGCGCCCAATTATTTTTCGACTCAAACCACGCGAGAAAACACTTTCGCTCGGATGACGAGGCGGACGGCACATAATATTAGGATCGTTATTATCAATACCTAATGCCATTGCTGGCAGTCCGTCTGTAACAAGATTGACCCAAAGAATTTGAACAGGCAATAATGGCATCGGTAATCCGGCCAATGCTGCTATAAACATAGTTAATACCTCACCAGTATTACAGGCAAGCAAATATCTGATAAATTTCCTAATGTTATCATAAATCCCCCGCCCCTCTTCGACAGCAGCAACAATGGTAGCAAAATTATCATCAGCAAGAATCATCGCAGAGGCTTCTTTCGTCACATCAGTACCAGTGCACCCCATCGCAATTCCAATATCAGCCTCTTTTATCGCAGGAGCATCGTTGACCCCGTCTCCTGTCATTGCAACAATATGGCCCTGTTTTTTCAGTGCTTTTACAATTCTAAGTTTATGTGCCGGCGATACCCTGGCATAAACAGTAACATTATTTGCAACTTTAGACAATTCATTATCGCTTAGAAGATCAAGCTCTTGCCCTGTTAAAACAAGATTTTTACTTTCATCAAACATTTTCAATTCACTAGCAATAGCCATAGCAGTATTGCGATGATCTCCTGTTATCATTACGGTTTTAATACCAGCTTGTTTACAAACTTCAATCGCCCGTTTAGCTTCATCTCGCGGTGGATCAATCATACCAATAAGTCCAATAAAGGTGAGATTGGTTTCGCTTTGTTCGCTTGGATACTCAGCTTCAACTTTGGAAATTTTCCGATATGCGACCGCTAATACACGTAACGCCTGTGATGTCATTTCTTCATTAGCAGTTGATAATTTACTCAATATGTCTGAGTTAATGGGAATCTCATTCCTGCCATTATTATATGAGCGGCACATTTCTAGAATAGTGTCCGGAGCTCCTTTAGTGTATAAATAATATTCTCCATTACATTGATAGATTACAGACATCCTGCGTCGATCTGATTCAAAGGGTACCTCACCTATTCGCGTCTGCAATTTTTCCAAATTAGCACGCCAAATATCTGCTTTTGCTGCTGCAACGATTAATGCTCCCTCTGTCGGATCCCCTTCAATGCTCCAGGCACTATCATTAGTACGCCTCCACAACCCGGCAATACTGACGTCATTGCGTTTTAGCACGCTATTGTTACATAGTGCTGCAATTTCCAAACAATACGTCAATAATTTATCATTTTTGGCTTGAAATAACTGTTTATGAAGCAGAAAATCCCCTTTTATATCATAGCCGCTTCCAGTCAACTCATATGCATTCGATCCAGTAAAAATTTTTCTTACTGTCATGGCATTTTGAGTCAAAGTTCCTGTTTTATCTGAACAAATCACAGTTGTACAGCCAAGTGTTTCAACTGCAGGCAGTTTACGTACAATAGCATTGCGTTTGATCATGCGTTGAACACCCAAGGCTAGAGCAACTGTTACGATCGCTGGCAGCCCTTCAGGAATGGCTGCAACTGCCAAACTAATTCCAGCCATGCACATCAAAAACAGCGGTTCTCCTCGGGCTACACCAGTCATTACAACAATGAGGCATATCGCTAAACATCCCCATACTAACCATCGGCCTAAATGTTCCAGTCTCTTTTCGAGTGGAGTTGCTTCATTGGCGGACTCCTGAATCATACCAGCAATGCAGCCGACTTCTGTAGCCATACCAGTTGCACAAACGACGGCTTTTCCACGTCCACGAGTAACAACAGTTCCAGCATAAACCATATTCTTCCGATCACCGAGAGGGCTATTTTCATTATAAACTCGATCAGCAATCTTTCTAACAGGAAGAGATTCTCCTGTCAATGCAGCCTCTTCAATTTCTACCCCCTGGCCTGCTACTAGTCGTCCATCAGCAGAAAGCTTATCGCCAGATTCTAATATAAGAATATCCCCTGGTACTAATTCTTTAGCTGGAATCTGCTGCGGTGTCCCATTTCTTATGACATGGGCAGTAGGTGCCGCTAGTTTTTTCAATGCTTCCATTGATTTTTCAGCGCGAAATTCCTGAACAAAACCAAGAATGGCATTAATAATAACAATAGCAAGAATGGTAATTGCATCAACGTATTCGCCTAAAAATGCCGATATTAACGTAGCTCCAAGCAGTATCAATACCATAAAATCTTGGAACTGCGCAAGTAAGCGTTTCCACCATGAAGTTTTCTCTTTTTCAACGATTTCGTTAAAGCCAAATTTATTTAATCTTTTTTTAACTTCCGATGTGGACAACCCATCCTCTTTATCTGTATCCCAAAATACTAATGTTTCTTCTGCCGTACGAGTATACCACTTATCACTGCCCAATTATGCCACCTCGCTCACTCTGCTTCTCTTTATCAACTTTATTCTGAAATAATTATAATTAGACCTCGTTTGACCGTTTAAAGGCATGATGATATACTGTTGAAAAAGTACACGACTGGGGGATACACATGAGTCTCGATGGTTTTTCCATGTCACCATTAGTCGATGAATTAAATCAGAAACTTGCCGGTGGACGTATCGATAAAGTATTTCAACCTAATAAAAACACCATTATTATCTGGATAAGACAACCAGGAGAAACCTACCGTCTGAATATTAATGTAAATCCAGAACATCCAAATATTAATATCAGTAGCCAGCTAATTGAAAATCCTGCAGCTCCACCTGTATTTTGCATGGTCTTACGCAAGCACCTGGAAGATGGCCGAATAGCTAGCATTGCTCAATATAATATGGATAGAATACTGTTTTTGCATGTGGATGTTCGTGGTCCGGGCGGCATTATAGTCAGTAAAAAATTGATCATTGAAATAATGGGCAAACATAGTAACATCATCTTAGTTCAAGATGATCTAATCATTGATGCAATCCGCAGAATTGGGCCGGATGTTAGCCGCATTCGCCAAATAGCTCCCGGTAAACACTATCTCTTGCCACCTGGACAAAGCAAACTAAATATTCTTACCGAGCCAGCAACCCAATTCGCTGCAAAGGTTCAAGCCACGTGCTCTGGCTTACTAGTCAAAGCGATCATTGCCACTGGACAAGGCATCGGGCCAATAACCGCCAAGGAATTAGTATGGCGTGCAGGATTTCCTGAGAAAATTAATGTTGAAAACTTAGATGAAGCTGATTGGAAATCGCTTATTAAAGCCATTGACAGCATCATAGCTCCAATGAAAGAACTTGCAATATTTCCAACCGTAATCACGGATAAAAATAATCGGCTGTTGGGAATAGCAGCATTCAATATTGAGCACTTGGGAGTTTCTGAATATCATATCCCCCATCACTTTCCAACAATGAGTGCCGCTATTGACTTTACAGGAAGACTTTCAATAAGGTATACCCCGCCTGAAAAGGATGCGCTCAGTAAATTGGTGAAGCATGAACTTGCGAAATTAGAAAAGAAACTTCTTATCATCACCGATGAACTCAGTTTAGCCTGTAAAGCCGATGAATATCGAAAATCCGGTGACTTATTAATGACTAATTTGCATCAGAAAACACCAACCGCAAACCAGATCAACCTGCCCGATATTTATAGCGAATTTCCAGATCAAAATTTACGAACTATCGATATAGACCCTACCCTATCTTTACTGGAAAATTCTCAACAATATTATGCTAAATATAATAAATTAAAACGCGCCCAGAAATCACTGGCACTCCAAGTCAGCCAGACAAAACAAGAACTTGACTATCTTACCAGTATTGAAATAGCCCTCGACAATGCAGGTAATTCAAGTGATGTCCTTGATGTCCGAAATGAATTAGTAATAGCAGGTTACATCAAACATTCAAAAAAACAACGCCCCGCAGCTAAACACTCCCGCCCACTTAAACTTCTTTCCGCTGAAGGCTTAGAAATACTGATTGGCAAAAATAATTATCAAAACGACGAAATAACCTTTAAACTTGCCCAACTCGATGATATCTGGCTGCATATAAAAGACTTCCCCGGCTCCCATGTTCTGATCCGTTCCGGGCAACTGCCAATACCTGAAGATACATTATATTTAGCCGCCCAATTTGCCGCCTACTTTAGTAAAGGGCGCAACTCCTCTAATGTTCCTGTTGATTACACAAAGCGGCGAAATGTGAAAAAGCCTAGTGGGGCTAAGCCTGGATTTGTTACCTATACAGCTCAAAAAACACTGTATGTAACACCTGATCATGAATTCATTGAAAAAATGCTTAAAGAACAAGAAAAAGGTTGAGATCATAAATCTCAACCTTTTTCTTGTTCTTTAAATTCTTTAATAACAACTTTTTCAATTTTATCGATAGCCATCAATTGTACACTAACAACTTCTTTCCCGGATGTTGGGACATTTTTGCCGACATAATCAGCTCTAATCGGTAGTTCTCTATGGCCTCGGTCAACTAACACAGCAAGCTGAATGGTGGTTGGACGGCCTATATCAATTAAAGCGTCTAGTGCAGCTCGTACAGTACGCCCGGTATAAAGAACATCATCAACTAATACGACTTTTTTTCCGTTTACGTCAGTTGGAATTTCTGTTTGATGCACGATAGGCTGATAACTCAACGTAGATAAATCGTCCCGGTACAACGTAATATCGAGAATTCCTACAGGTAATTTAACACCCTCGATTTTTTCAATTTCTTGAGCCAAATGCTCAGCTAACGGCACACCTCTCGTTCTGATACCTACTAGAATAATGTCATTAATCCCCTTATTCTTTTCGATAATTTCATGAGCAATCCTGGTAAGAGCTCGCTTAATAGCTTGAGCATCCATAATGACTGTCTTTTCAACTAATATTGGCATAAACAACATCCTCCTATTGATTAATACGTCTAAGCTGGGTAATAATCTTCTGCATATCAGCAGGCAATGGCGCGGAAAACAACATCTCCTGATTAGTAGCCGGATGGGTAAATTTTAGTTGAGCAGAATGCAACGCCTGCCCTTTTATACTAAAAGGCTGCTTCCCAATACCATATTTCGGATCACCAACCACAGGATGACCGATATAGGTCATATGAACCCTAATTTGGTGGGTCCTTCCTGTTAATAATTTACACGAAATAAGCGTATACTGACCAAATCGTTCCACTACTTCAAAATTTGTTACAGCTTCCTTGCTGTTTGAAAATACTACCGCCATTTTCTTTCGATCAGTTGGATGACGACCAATAGGTGCATTAACGACACCTTGTTCTTCTTTTACATTACCATGCACAATAGCGAGATACTGCCGACTGGCAGATCGTTCTTTTATCTGTTGAGCTAACTTAATATGTGCTTCATCATTCTTAGCGGCAACCATAACTCCTGATGTATCCTTATCTAAACGGTGAACAATACCCGGGCGCACTTGACCATTTATTCCTGATAAATCGTCACAATGGTCAAGTAGAGCATTGACTAATGTACCGCTATAATTCCCAGCAGCCGGATGCACAACCATACCGCGCGGCTTATTAATAACAATTACATCAGCATCTTCATATAATATATCTAATGCTATTGATTCAGCAATAATATCAACTGGTTTTGCTTCAGGAATGACAATTTCAATCGAATCATCAGACTGCAGTTTGTAATTTGCTTTAATAGTACGTTTGTTAACTTGTACATTACCTTCAGTGATCAATTTTTGTATATGCGACCGTGACAGGTCGGTAATTTTCTTTGCCAGAAAAACATCGATACGTTCACCATTACAGTTTTCTGCTAAAAATATGTAGTTTTTACTATCCATGCTATTCATCCTCTGTATTTTAAAATAAACCAGCTATTGCCTTTTCTTAATGTAAATTATTTGCAGCTTAATCGTTTGATAAATAAATCAAAGAATATACAATAAGCCCCACACCAGTGACGATCGCAATATCAGCAACATTAAAAACCGGCCAAATACGAAAATCAAAAAAATCGATAACATAGCCAGTCTTGACTCGATCGATTACATTACCTAGTGCCCCTCCTACCATAAGCCCAATCCCTAAGCGTAAGGAATAATGACCGCGTGGAATTCGTGGATAAAAATATAAGACTGCAGCAACCATGCCAATAGCAATGGCAACAAAAATCATAGTCTGGTGTTCCAGTATACCGAATGCTGCACCAGGGTTTAGAATATAAGTAATATGAAATATATCGGCTATAACCGGTATCGACATTCCTAAAGACATATGCGACTGAATATAGAATTTGGAAAACTGATCAAGAATAACCACTGTAAGAATTAGTAATAATATCGGCAATATAATTCGCTCCTATCCTTCAAAACCATGTTACTATGTAAATTTTTGTGATTACTATCTATAATACCTAAAATTGGACCAAACGTAAATAAGCGCAGCAAAATTACTACGCTTTGAGATAAAACCATCTTCTTGGCACTAACAGGCAAGCCCGGAATATTCCGGGCTGTGCTCACTCTCCTGGGCTAATGGCGCCAACTGGGCAAACAGCTGCACATGAGCCACAATCAATACATTGCTCATCAATTATGTACTGAGTTTCCCCTTCTGAGATAGCTCCAACTGGACAAACAGCAGCACAGGCACCACACATGATACAATCACTATTAATGATATACACAGAATCACCTCCTAACTGTTATAATCCAATTATAGCAGATAAGCCTAAATATTGCTGTGAGACACATCACTATAACCGTGACCAAGATCACTTACTATCCCCATAAAAATATTTTTCAATACCGACTCGATAATAGTAAACTAAAATAGCGGCACCGACTAATAAAGTCGTAACCACGATCGTGGAATAAAAACTATGGATCAAGTTTTGTCCTAAAATAGAATATAAGATAATCCCTGGTGTTTGGCCAATGCCTGTTGCAATAACAAATTGACGTACCGGAATAACAGTCAATCCTGCTCCGTAACTGATGATCTTAAATGGAACAACCGGGATGATTCGCGTCATTAAAACCGCAAGGATTCCATGTTTCTGTAAATGCTCATCAACAGCCTGAAGATGTCTGTTAGCGATCATCCTCTCTATAAGAGGTCGGCCATACCATCTGGCTATACCAAAGTCAAGTACAGCACCAATTAACGCTCCAATCCACGAGTACAGCGCTCCATATTGCCAACCAAAAATCCAAGCATTTGTCACCGTTATCACTAATCCTGGTACAAAAGGAACCAATGACTGCATTGCCATCAAAACGATACTGGTTACAGGCGCCAATACACCATAGGATAACACAAATTCCCTTAACGCATTAAATTCGTGATTTTTCAGAGACCTAGTTCCAGTATGAATAAAGTCTTGAATACCGGGAATAAAATAGTAGGCAGCGATAACTAAAGCCAACACACCTAATTTTACAAAAGCAGTATTTTTTGTTGGCAAATATGTCATTAAGCCACCTCCTTATGCTGAAGTCAGGCCATACATCAATATTCTCAAAGTCATGACATCGGAACTGCTCCATCGCCTATATTATACTTATACATCTGCAAGACGTGTTGTGCAAAAGTTGTATCAGCAAATACATATTTAGCCTAAACAGAGAAAAGCCGAGCCGCTTAGCGCTCGGCTTTTTTTGTTTTTTCATCTTGTCGGCTATCTTCTGCAGGTATAGCGTCTGTCCATTCAACAAGGCCTTGATGTTCATCACTATTAGGGAAAAGTTTTTTATAATTGTTGGCACCAGGTATATCTTGTGGTGAATCTGAGCTTCCGTAACGCAAAACGCTTTGCAATGAATCTTCACCATCAAATCCAACGAAATCACGCGAGTCCGAATCCAAGAAATTCCGTTTAAAAGGCGGATTCAGCAAATCTTCTTCAATGGGTCTTGGCGCAGTGACATCTGTACTTTCAGTCTCTTGCTGACATTTTAGACACTGACTGGCCCAAGGTATTGCTTCTAATCTTTCACTGGCAATTTCCTGCCCACACTTGTCACAAAAGCCGTAGCTATGATTCTGAATTTTATTTAATGCTGTTTTTACATCTTCTAATAATATATTTTCATTGTCTCGCAATGCAATATCCTTGCTGCGCTCGAATAACTCATCGCCAATATCAGCCGGATGGTTATCGTAAACAGACAACTCTCCCAAAGAACCTTGCATCGCCTCACCAAGTCCTGACGATTCTATTTTGCTTATTTGTAATTGCAATCGCTTTTCTTCGCTCTCAAGTCTATGTTTAAATTTGGTTAGAGTTTCTGAATTCAAGATAAGCCTCCTAATGAATAATCTTAGTTACCTCAGCTACTCTGTAGCGCTCTTTGGATTTTTTTATCTGTTCATCACTATATCCTAAGCAAATAATCGCTACTGCTCTCAATCGCGGCGGAGCTTCAACCGCTTGTTGTACTTGACGCTCATCAAAGGCCCCAACCCAGCAACTGCTAATCCCCAGTGCATCGGCTGCCAAAATCATATTCTCAGCTGCTGCCGCAGTATCTTGTAAACAATATAATTGTGCTCCTCGCTCGCCATATTGATCATTAGAACGCGAAGGATCGGCCATAATGACGACACTAACTGGAGCTTCCTGTACCTGCTGCTGTTCGTAGCAAACTTCAGCAATTTTATCTTTTACTTGTTGATTCTTTACTACATAAAAATACCAAGGTTGTAAATTGCCAGCACTAGGAGCCCAGCAGCCTGCTTCTAATATCCGTGTTAAAGTCGCATCAGCAATTTCTTGCTGTTTAAAGTTCCGCACTGTATGACTTTCTCGCATGCAATCAAAAATATCTTTTGTCATCCTTACAACTCCTTTTATATTTAGAGATTATGAGTCTAAAACTTACCATTTTTCAGCTCAACGATCTGTACAATCTCTGCAATAAAGCTTCCTATTCCCGGAATATTTAACATAATAAGCCGGCGGAGAAACTCGACCATTAAAGCAAAGATCAATGTGGCACCAATAGCAATGCCTAATCCTCGAGCCAATCCGGCAACAAAATTTATAAAAATTAATCTTGCAGGCCGTTGCAAAAGTTCCACATATTCTGCTATTTTCATAGATTCAAGATGATGTACTAAACGTTGAGCCTGAGCTCCGATAAACTCCTCTTTTGTAAGTCTTTCCATAGGCATTCCTCCATTTTCTATTATCTCCAGTAAAATAAAAAAAAACCGGGTTATCATACCCGGTTTAATAAAACTACTTATAATTTTTCAACTACGCTGGCACAACGTGAACATAATTTTTCATGTTCTTTATTGGCACCAATCGTATCGCCATGAATCCAACAACGTTCACATTTCTCACCTGTCGCCGGTGATACTGTAACTGCCAAGCTCAGACCCTCGGCTTGATAAGCATCGGCTGGTGCAGATGTAGTATTTTCAAATAGTTTCACTTCAGAAACAATTAATATTGTCGCTAAATCTTGACGAATAGAATCTAATAATTCATATTCGGCATGGTTAGCATAAACATGAACTGTAGCATCCAGTGAATGGCCAATAACTTTATTGCGCCTTGCTGTTTCCAGGGCTTTGGTTATTTCACCACGTACGGTTAATATCTGGTTCCATTTTGCTTCAAGCTTTGTGTCAAGATATTCAGGGTGAGCAGCAGGCCACACAGCCAGCTGAACACTTTCCGGTAATCCTGGCTCTTTCGGCATATACTGCCATACTTCCTCAGACGAAAAAGTCAATACTGGAGCCACTAGAGTTACCAAAGTAGTTAGTATTTCATGCATAACAGTTTGCGCAGAGCGGCGCTCGATAGAATCAGGCAAGGATGTATAAATTCTATCCTTCAAAATATCAAGGTAGATAGAGCTTAGATCAATGGCACAGAAATTATGAATGGTATGGTAAAGCAAATGAAACTCATAACTTTCATAAGCTTTCGTTACCCGTTCTCTCACCTGTTCTAAGCGCAAGAGTGCCCACCGATCGATTTCAAGCAACTGTGCATAGGCTATTTTATCAGCAGCAGGATTAAAGTCGTGAATATTACCTAATATATAGCGGAACGTATTACGAATTTTCCTGTAGACTTCAGACATTTGCTTAAGAATATCATTTGATATTCGAATGTCAGCCTGATAATCAGCAGATGCAACCCATAAACGTAATATATCCGCACCATACTTTTTAATAACATCCTGAGGGTAAATAGTATTTCCTATTGACTTAGACATCTTACGGCCTTCACCGTCTACAACAAAGCCATGTGTCAAAACAGCTTTATATGGAGCTGTTCCTTTAGTTGCAACTGATGTTAGCAAGGATGACTGAAACCAGCCGCGATGCTGATCACTGCCCTCTAAATATAAATCAGCCGGCCATTGAAGTTCCTTACGTTGTTCAAGAACTGAAGCATGGCTGGAACCACTGTCAAACCAAACATCCATAATATCGGTTTCCTTGCGGAAATCTTTATGTCCACAATGTGGACAAGAAAAATCTGCAGGCAATATCTCCCCGGCACTTTTAGCCCACCAGATATCTGAGCCAAATTGAGCAAATAGTTCTTTAATCGCACCAATAGTTGTATCATTAATGATATGTTCATTGCAGCTAGTGCAGTAGAAAATTGGAATCGGTACTCCCCAGACTCTTTGACGCGAAATGCACCAATCATGGCGGTCAGCAACCATATTGCGAATTCGATCCTCGCCCCAGGCTGGAATCCAATTTGATTTAGCAATTGCCTGTAAAGCTTGTTCCCTAAAACCGTCTATTGAAGCAAACCATTGCTCTGTCGCACGATAAATAATCGGACTTTTGCACCGCCAGCAGTGAGCATATTGATGCTTGATTGATCCTTTTCCTAAAAGCAAGGTACGTTCAGCAAGTTCTTTAATAATCGGAACATTTGCATCATGAACAGCCAATCCTTGAAATTTCCCAGCTTCTTTAGTAAACCGACCAGCGCCATCTACTGGGTTAAGTATTTGCAGCTTATATTTTATTCCTGTTTCAAAATCCTCTTGACCATGGCCAGGTGCAGTATGAACACAGCCAGTACCTTGCTCTAATGTAACATAATCGGCTAAAACAACAGTTGATTCTCTATCCATAAAGGGATGAGCAAAGAGCATTCCTTCAAGATCTGTTCCTTTTACTGTAGCCAAAACTTTAAGACTCTCTAAACCCGTTTCCTTGGCCACTGATGCCATTAACCCTTCAGCCATAAGATAAATTTCGCCATTGGCTTCTACCCAAGCATACTCAAGCTCAGGATTAACCGCTATAGCCACATTAGCTGGCAAAGTCCAGGGAGTCGTCGTCCAGATTACGGCAAAAACGTTTTCAGGGCTAATTCCTACAGGCAAATTACCTTTATCATCAATCAAAGGAAACTTAACAAAAATCGCATGAGATTTTTTCTCAGCATATTCAATTTCGGCTTCAGCCAGTGCAGTCTCACAAGAGGTGCACCAATACACCGTTTTTAAACCCTTGTAGATATAACCTTTCTTAGCCATTTCACCAAAAACTTCGATTTGCTTGGCTTCGTATTCGGGCTTCAGAGTGATATATGGATTATCCCAATCACCGTTAACACCTAACCGTTTAAAATCCTCTCGCTGCATATCTAAACATTTTAGTGCATATTGTTTGCATTCACGGCGTAAATCTAAAGGATTTAACTCGTGCCGATTAAGACCTAAAATTTTAATTGCTGCATGTTCAATTGGCAAACCATGAGTATCCCAGCCAGGTACATAGGGCGCATCATATCCGCATAACGATTTATATTTTACTACGATGTCTTTTAATATTTTATTTAATGCTGTACCAATATGAATATTGCCATTCGCATAAGGCGGGCCATCATGCAAAATGAATTTTTCTTTCCCATTGGCCTGTGCAACCCTTTTTTCGTAGATCTTGTTATTCTGCCAATATTTCAGAGTTTGCGGTTCACGCTCAGGCAAATTTCCGCGCATTGGAAAATCGGTATTGGGTAAATTAAGCGTCTTACTATAATCCAAAAAAAACACCTCCAAAAATAAAAAACCTCTTCATCCCAAAGGGACGAGAGGTTATTTCCCGTGGTACCACCCTAATGACCAGTTTGGTCACTTTAGTAACGGTTAACGCCCGTCAAACGGCAGAATCTACTAGAGCTTCGATTTGCAGTTCAGGAGTGATTTTTGTCAAAGTTATTTTGTTAGGCTTACACCATCCCTAACTCGCTGTGAAGATCACAATGACTACTGTCTCCATCATTACTTAATAAACTTTGTAATTGCTAAAAGTATTATACAAAATTAGCAATACTTAGTCAAATAATTCGGCCAATATGGACAAATTATTTAGTTAATTTAACACGAAACTTCTATTAGTAAACTAAAAATACAATACAAGGATCAAATAATTAATTAAATCTTACTTAATCTGGCAATTTTTCTAACCGACTAATCAGACAAGCTTTATCTAAACCGTCAATTCGAACAATTTTATTGCGGTTTTTATGACCAGCAACAATGCTCACTGCCTTCTTAGGTATTTCCATAAATTCAGCAAAAAAATCAATACAAGCTTGATTTGCCTCACCATCAACAGGTGGAGATGTTAATACTACTTTTAAGCTATCCGCATAATTCCCAGCAATCATATTACGGCTTGCTCTTGGTTGAACCCTCACCTTTATGGTAATTGCTCCAGCCAATTCTTTAATCTCTAGTTCTGACGTTTTCAAGCTTAGTTCTCATCATCTTCTGAAGATTTTAACATCTCTAGCTGTGCCTGCACTAAAGTTCTCATGCGAGTTCGATAAATTTGGGCTTGTTTCTGTAATTCTTCATATTCGCCAGTCATGCGGCGAACCTTGGACATGGCTTCATCAATAAGGCGTTGTGAACGAACTTCTGCTTCTTTAATCATGAGTTCAGTTTCTTTTTTAGCATTAAGCTTTACTTCTTCTGCTGTTTCTTGGGCAATAACCAAGGTATTATGCAGTGTATTTTCCATATGTTGGAAGTGATCTAACTTACTATTAAGACGATCAATTGTTTCCTTTAAATCCAAGTTCTCCCGATATAATTGCTCATAATCTTTCACAACTCGATCTAAGAACTCATCAACTTCATCCTCATTATATCCGCGAAAACTTCTTTTAAATTCTTTGTTATGAATATCTAAAGGCGTAAGCATACAGCACCTCCATCTTTCTTCTTAAATGAACCGCTTGAGAAAAATACTGGTCCGGCCTTTCTTGGTCTGACCCAGGATTTCGCATATTTCAACCCGTCCCCGGCCGCGCATTGAAATGATATCACCTTGTTTCATTGCCTGGGAACTGCTCTTGGCCTGTTGCCAGTTAACTTTCACTTTGTCTGCAGCAATTTCGTCAGCCATCTTGCTTCGTGAAACTCCAAAACCTGCTGCAGCAATAACATCCAGCCGGAGTGACGCTACGGTGGTCTTTAATTCTTTAACTCTTTCTTCTCTTGGTGCAATCTCTTCCAATAGTGCTGGCACTACAGAAATCGCTGCAGCACCGATTTGTGTGATATTTTTTTCAATGAATGAAGCAATGGCAGTATCAACAATGATTTGAGCACTGTCACCCATCATAATAATATCACCGATTGTTTCTCGCTTAATTCCTAATCCCAAAACAGCTCCCAGCACATCACGATGAGCTAGCTGATAATACCGTGAGTCCCAGCTAAATTTAAGCGCTGCCAGCATAAAGTCCGTTACCCCTCGAAATTCGGGATGAACGAACGCAACCTTTTGTCTTTCAGCACCAAGATAACCCCCACTTGCCTGTAATTCGATCTGGTCATAATGAGCGGCAACTGTTTCAGCAATTGTATATCCATAAGGATCAAGAAACTCAGTAACCTTATATTTACGATTGCGTTGTACTCCTTCAGCAGCATCCAGTAACTTAGCCGCCACATGCTCTTCTCCACTTGATCGATAATAACGCAGTATTTTTTCCCGCTCACTCATCTATTTCTTCCCCATCTCCTGAGACCGTTTAGTTGCTGCAACAACAGCATCAATTAGAGCTGCCCGTAATCCGCTTTGCTCTAAAACGTGAATACCTGTAATAGCAGTGCCTCCAGGCGATGTAACCATATCCCGTAATTTAGCTGGATGCTCTCCTGTTTCCAAGACCATTTTAGCAGCCCCCAAAAGAGTCTGAGCAGCTAAAACCAATGCAGTTTGCCGTGATAAACCAACCCGTACTCCGGCATCAGTTAAAGCATCAATGATAACAAAACCATATCCTGGGCCACTTCCGGAAAGTCCAGTAACTGCATCCATGAGTTCCTCACCAACAGTCACAACTGTCCCAGCTGCCGAAAAAATCTGCGAAACTAATTCACTGTCTTGCTGAGTAGCAAGCTTTCCTAACGCTAATGCCGACATTCCAGCACCAACTGCAATAGGTGTATTTGGCATAACTCGAATAATGGCACAACCGGGAAATTTTGCTTGCATTGCCGCCAGTGTCAGGCCCGCCACAACAGAAACAACAATTGTCTTGGTGGAAACCTGCCCACTAATTTGTTCCATGACCGCTTTAACCACTTGTGGCTTTACGGCTAGAAAAAGGATATCCGCATTCTTTGCTACTGCGTTGACATCAGCCAAAGTTGAAATTGTATAAGTTTGTGTCAAGTAGTCACGTCGTTCGGGTGCAATATCACTGACAACAATCTGCTGCCTTTGGATTAAGCCGGTATTGATAATCCCGCGTATCAGCGCCTCGGCCATAGCTCCGCCGCCAATAAAGCCAATTTTCTTATCTTGCAATCTGCTTCCTCCTGTTGTTTACTTTTGTGCCCAAGGCATAAAAGCCTTGTCCATGCCTTCTTCCTGTGAGCTATATGAAATATCGACATTATTTGGCGCACACAGAAAAATATTATTACCGACTTTTTGAATTGATCCACCTAATGCATAGGTAGTACCACTAATAAAATCGATCATCCTTTTTGCGACTTCTTTGTCAGTGTTTTCAAAATTAACTACAACCGGTTTACGATTTTTCAAATGATCTGCCACATGCTGAGCATCATCAAATGTAAACGGCTCAACGACCATGACTTTAATTTGCTTTGGCACAGCTGCAGTTGGTAAATTCACTAAATTGCTTGATTTCCGGCTTTTAGGCTCCGGTATTTCTTCAGGTTTAATTTGTTGTTCTGTTTCAGTGTCAACTTGTTCAAACAACCCTAAACTGCCCCATACTTTCTCCATAAATTTCATCGTTGATTCCTCCCTATTTATATTGACGCGCACCGAATATTCCAGTACCAACCCGTACCATATTGGCACCCTCTTCAATAGCTATTATATAATCGCTGGTCATTCCCATTGATAACCATGTAATATTTGTGTTATTTAAATTCATTGCAGATAATTCCATAAACAACTTGTGTAATTTCTTAAAAATTGGTCTTACCAGTTCAGGATCTTCATAATGAGGGGCTATAGTCATTAAACCACAAAGGCGTACATGCTCTAAACCACTGATAAATCGGGCTAGATCTAAACAATCATCCGGTTCAATGCCAAATTTGCTGACTTCCCCAGCAACATTCACCTGAATCAGAATGTCCTGATACTTCCCCAGTTTACTGGCAATTCGGTCTATCTCTAAAGCAAGCTGTTGACTGTCAACCGAATGAATTAAATCAGCAAATGGAACGATTTGCCGCACTTTATTTGTTTGAAGATGACCAATTAAATGACACTCAACAGTTCTTTCCAATCCAGGAAGCTTCTGTAATACCTCCTGAACCCGGTTTTCTCCTATGACAGTGACCCCATTGTCAATAACTTGGCGAATAGCCGATATCTCCTGATTTTTAGTTACTGCAATTAACTTTACCTGCTGACCAGGACGTTCCACTGCGGTTCGTTTAACTGCTAAATCAATATTTTTCCTGATTTGAGCTAAGTTTTGTGCAATAGACATATATAAACCTCCATGATATGGATAGTATTCGCGAATAAACATTATTTTCCTCTAATAGCATATCCTTAACATAAAAAAATATTGACATTCAGCTTTCATGAAATTACCTAGTGACATTAGTAGTACCAGCCATTAATCTTTTTATATCCAATCATTTACTGCTATGAGCGCCATAAAAAATAAACCGCCAATTCTGACGGTTTATATAGAGAGAGTTAGAGATTAAGATTGGAGAAATTTCTGACTGCTTATTCGTTATTCTTCAATCATATAAGGATAGTTGACCACAGTACGGGGAACCAAGGTTTCTTTTATCGAACGTTGGCTCATCCAGCGATATAAATTAATTGCACTGCCAGCCTTATCATTTGTACCCGATGCACGGCTGCCGCCAAATGGCTGTTGCCCAACGACCGCTCCGGTAGGCTTATCATTAATATAAAAATTACCTGCCGCATGATCCAATGCCTTAGAAATTTTGATAACAGCTGCGCGATCCTGTGCAAATACTGAACCAGTTAGTCCGTAAATAGTTGCCGTATCGCAGGCAGTTAATGTTTCTTCTAATTGATCATTTGGATATACATAAATGGTGATAACCGGTCCGAAGATTTCCTCGACCATTGTCTTAAAGGTAGGTGTCTTGGCTAAAATCACTGTAGGTTCAACAAAGTATCCCACACTATCATCGCATCCGCCGCCAATAATGATTTCAGCATCATCAGCGTTCTTTGCATAATCAAGGTAAGTTTTGATGTTGTTGAACGAATTCTGATCAATAACAGCATTCATAAGATTAGTAAAGTCACAAACACTTCCCATCTTAATTTTACCAATTTGTTCTATCAGACGCTTGTTGAGTTGTCCCCACAGACTTTCAGGAATGTAAGCGCGAGATGCTGCTGAGCATTTTTGTCCTTGATATTCAAATGCACCCATCACAATTGCGCAGGCAAGTGCTTCAACATCTGCTGATTCATGAGCAAAGATAAAGTCTTTACCACCTGTTTCACCAACAAGGCGGGGATAGGTAATGTACTGATCAATATTTTGACCGACTTGATTCCAAATATCATTAAACACCCGTGTAGATCCTGTAAAATGAAATCCTGCCATTTTAGGATGATTCACTACATTTTTACCGAACTCAACACCACGGCAAGGTACAAAATTAATAACACCTGCAGGCAGGCCGGCTTCGATAAGAATTTGCATGACATAGTAATTGGAAAGGACTGCTGTGGATGATGGTTTCCATAGAACAGTATTGCCAGCCATCGCTGGAGCCGTGGACAGATTGCCTCCGATTGCTGTAAAGTTAAAAGGCGTAATTGCAGCTACAAAGCCATCAAGTGCACGATACTCTACGCGATTCCAAACGCCATCTGAACTATTAGGCTGTTGCTTATAAATCTCCTGTACAAAATGTGTATTAAAGCGAAGAAAATCTGCCAACTCACAAATGACATCAATTTCAGCTTGATAAACATTTTTACTTTGGCCAAGCATGCAAGAAGCTGCTAATTTGGCTCTGTATTTTGTTGTTAGCAAATCTGCGGCTTTCAGAAAAATAGTAGCTCTATGTTCCCATGGCATGTTTTCCCATTCTTCTTTAGCAGCTTCTGCTGCTTCGATAGCCATAAGAAGTTCTTTTTCTCCAGCAATATAATATTCACCAAGAACTTTTTGATGGTCATGCGGGCAAATAATTTTAGCCTTGCTCCCTGAACGAATTTCCTTGCCACCAATAATAATTGGTACTTCAATCGGATTAGCGAGTTGTCTTTCAAGTTCTGCTTTTAAAGCAGCTTTTTCAGGCGAACCGGGTAAGTACCCTTTAACAGGCTCATTTACTGGTGGTTTAATTTGAAAATATCCATTATTCATGCGAAAAATCCTCCTTGCCATAATTTAAATATAATGATTTAAGCCGTAGCAACTGACATCCTGGAAATGTTTCACAGCTTAATTATTTTACGGTTATTCAAATGGAATGCCATTTACACAACCGATGGTTCTACAAACAGTTCGCCGCGTTCAAATCGTCCGGCATCAAACATTTGTATTGGGAAAGTTGTCGGCTTACCCAAAATCATTTCCGCCATAAGCTGGCCGGTAATCGGAGAAATCATAAACCCATGACCGCTAAAACCTGCAGCTGTATAAAACTGCTTTAATTGCGGACTATTACCTAGAATAGGAGTACGGTCAGGACACATATCATATAATCCCGCCCATTGCCTAATCACATTAAGTCCTGCTAGCGGCGGCAGTATATCAACTAATCGATTAGCCATATCACGTAAAAACTGCCAACTGGAACGAATATCAAAGCCTTCAGGCTCATTAGGATGACCTATCCCCATAATGAAACTGCCATGCGGACTTTGCTGACAATATAAGTTATGATAGAAGCTCATTACCATTGGCCCCATAGTCGGATCGACAGGTTCAGTAACAAGAATCTCATGACGCTCAGGAAAAATCGGCAATTCTATCCCTGCCATTCTGCCTACTGTTTTTGCATAACCGCCAGCAGCATTTACCACTGTATTGGTATGGATATCACCTTTATTCGTACGTACAGATAAGATCTGACCATTTTTCGTTACAATGCCTTCTACCTCTGTATCGGTATAGATTTCAACTTGCAAATTTTTTGCAGCTTGAGCATATGCCTCTGTAACCTTAAATGGATTGCAATGTCCGTCTTCTGCACAATAAGTTGCTCCCCGCATATCCTTGGTATTAAGAAAAGGAACAATTTCCAACGCTTCCTGCGGTGTAACCCACCGTGAAGGAATACCTAAAGAATGCTGCAACGTAAGATTTTTCTTAAACTGATCTTCCATCTTATCACCATAAGCCAGTAATAAGTAGCCATTTTGGGTAAACTCAATATCAACATTAACATCCAGACGTTCTGGCAAGTTAGACAGCATCTTTACACTCTCGCGCGACAACAGACAGTTAGTCTCGGTCCCCCATTGCATTCTCATTCCTGCCCCACAACGACCTGTTGCTCCACTGGCTAGATAGCCTTTTTCAATAACGACGACTTTTCCGGCTCCTAGTTTGGCTAAATTATAGGCGGTCGAACAGCCAATAACACCGCCGCCGATTACAACGACATCTGCTGCATTAATCATGTTTATCCCCTCCCAGTAAGGAAGCCATTTTAATCGGCGCTGTTGGCGGCCGTACTTGAGAAAGTGGAATATCGGCAATTGACTTACCAGTTGCTTTGGCAATCTCATTGGCAATAATTAATGAACAAGTGCGCCCCTGGCAAGGTCCCATTCCAGCGCGGCAAGCCCGTTTTATTTCTTCTAAAGTATGTTTGCCCTGAGCAATTTGAGCGCGAATTTCTCCTAAAGTAATGTCTTCACAACGGCATATAATTGTATCGTTAGTATTCATTGCGCTACTCCTTTCTCAACCGGAAGTTACGAACATCCATCGATAATTCACTGGGTACTGATAACCAAATGATGTTTGTTTTGTTAGGTGATTTTTGAACACGTACGACTTTAGCTGTTCCTATATTCTCCCCTTGACGATTTAATGCATCCACCAGTTCATCTTGCATTGGCAAAGGTGAAAATTCATAGGGGATTTTCACTAAAGCCACATCTGGGCCATAGTTCTGATCGATAACAAAAATTGATAATCCCGGACAATGGGTCATACAAATGCCACAGCCATTACAACGTTCTTTATCTAAAGTTGGACAATCATTAATCTCTTTCACAGTAATAGCGCCACGCGGACAAGCATCTGCACAAGGATTACAGGGAATAGGCTGCAAACACTCAAATACAGCTGTAGGCCCTTGACCTGATACTGGATTATTCATCACCCAACCTCCTTAATGATTACTTTGCTCAATCCACTGCAGATTTTCGCACCAGCCGGCCCGGAACGCAAAGCGGTTAGTTGCTCGCGCGACAATTCCAAATCATCATTAAAATCATCCTTCTTGTATCCGAGCAGTGATGCAACATGCAGACCAGCAATCTTGCCTTCAACCATGGCTGCAGAGGCTTCTTCCACTCCGGAGACATCTCCAGCTACGAAAATGTGATCCTGAGTTGTTTTTAAATTATCGTCACGCAGGGGTACATAGCCGCCAAGCTCACTAACAAATTTCATCTCACAGCCTGCCTGCCATAATAACTCAGTTAATGGGCTTAATCCCACAGCTAAGCATAGGCCGTCAACTTCAATATATTGCTCACTGCCTTTAACAGGCTGCCAGTCTTGATCCAGTTTACAGATGGTAACACCCTCAAGACAAGGATTTCCGTGCGCTGCTTTCACAGAGTGGGATGTGTAAATAGGTACGCCATGACGTTGCAGCTTAGCCGCATGAACTTGATATCCGCCAACTTTCGGACCAGCTTCTACTACGCCAGCAACGTCGACACCGGCTTGCAAGAGTTGATACGCAACAATTACTCCGATATTACCTGCACCTACCATAAGAATGCGTTTAGCTGGCAGTACACCATGAACATTCATCAGGGTCTGGACTGCACCAGCTCCATAAATTCCAGGCAAATCATTGTTAGGAAAAGCCATTGTCTTTTCTGAGGCTCCGGTAGCAATAATAATTTGCTTAGGCTTTACTGTAGAAAATTCGTCCTGATATAAAACAGTAACAATACCATCGGGATAAATCCCTAGCACTGGCGTGTTTTTCCAAATGGTAATATTGGCCATTTCTTCACAGGCATTAATCAGTTTATCTGCAATATAAATTCCTCGTTCACCAGCATATTCAGCTTTTGAACCAAAAAATTTATGTGTTTGTTTAATTAATTGTCCACCTAACCGGTCGGCTCTTTCAATTAAGAGAACTTTGGCTCCGGCTTCCGCAGCATGCATAGCTGCCATCAAACCGGCAGGACCGGCACCAATAACTAAAATTTCTATCTCTGTCATCCTATGATCTTCCCCTTTCCGGCCTGCGTTTCAACTGACATATTAGCACGAAGAGGTTCAACACAAACCCGCACGTTCGGAATGCCATCAACAGTCATCAAACAGGATGAACAATTGCCGATTGCACAAAACAAGCCACGGGGACGATGATGAGTATGACTGTGACGTAATACTTTTATATCGGCTGCATGCAAAGCTGCCGCAATAGGCTCTCCTGCTATGCCCTCTAATTGCTGTCCGTTAAAAGTAAATGATACCATTTCTTTGTTGTCAAAGTGTAAAATTGGATGATCAATAATTCGCATCGTTAAGCACCTCCTACATTGTTTTAATGCAAAAACCGTGCCAAGCCCAAAAGAATTATGCATCTTTTTTAAAATCTATCAAAATAAAGTTAAAATACAGCATGTAAAACGGCATCCACTCGCTTATTTTCAAACAATAAAATAAAAGATCAATGTCTCAACGGTTCAATTCCCCCGTAACATTGATCATAAACCCAAAGAAATACCGTCAATTTATAGACGTTTAATGTCAGTTTATTGACATTCTATCCCCAACTTACGCATTTTATAGTATAACGTACTGCGGGGAATTCCAAGCTTTTTGGCGGCAATTGCTTTATTATATTGAGCTCCGGCTAACGCTACTACGATCATTTCTTTCTCAACATTGGTAGTCGTTGCAGGCAAGTTGATTTCCTCCGTCCGCTGAACAAAAGCAGAACGCCTAAAAGTATTTGGCAAATTATCCAGCGTTAGTAAGCTATTGTCAGCTAAAATTACCAGACGTTCTAATACATTAAACAATTCACGGATATTACCAGGCCAAGAGTACTGAAGCAGGGCAGCCATTAATTCAGGATCAACCTTAGTAATTTTTTTATTATGAATTTTATCATAATATTGAATGCCACGATGGACAAGTTCAGGAATATCATCAAGTCGATCACGCAGAGACGGCAATGAAATGGACACCACATTCAGGCGATAATATAAATCTTCACGAAATTCACCTTTGCTAATCATGTCTTCCAAATTGCGGTGCGTAGCAGCAACAAAACGGACATCAATAGGAATAGGTTTATTACCGCCCACCCGATAAATACTTTTATCCTGCAGCGTTCTTAGCAACTTGACCTGCATTTCTTTGGGCATGTCACCCAGCTCATCAAGTAAAACAGTCCCGCCATTGGCTTGTTCCAGCAAACCAATCTTCCCATTGCGGTCAGCACCCGTAAAAGCTCCAGACTGATAACCAAACAATTCACTTTCAAACAAATTGGGAGAAATGGCACCACAGTTAATGGCAACAAAAGGCCCCGATACGCCACTTGCTTGATGAATAGCTTTAGCAAACAACTCTTTGCCAGTACCGCTTTCACCACGCAACAGCACAGGAACATGAGTAGCAGCTACGCGCCTTGCAACACTGATTGCTTCACAAATAGCCGCACTATGCCCATATATCGTAGAAAAACTATCTGATTTAGTATTTATTTTATCAAGTTCCATTTTTAAAGAAGCAACTTCTTCATGAGTCTGTGATAGTTTCTCGTGCAGTCGCACTACTTCAGTAATATCTTTTTCGGCGCAAACTCCACCAATGACTTGTCCTGCCAACTTAACCGGCCTTGCGTTAATTAACACATGCTTATCAGGACAAGGTGTATGATGCTGCTCATGGACAGTTCGCCATTCTTTCATAACCTTCGTTAGCAGTAAATTAGAGAAAAATTGTTCAATCGGTTTATTAATAATTTCTTGAGCAGTAATACCATACAAATGCTCAGCTAAATTATTCCAGACCACAACTCGATCAGATTCGTCAATAATACAAATAGCTTCATCTATCGTATTGAGCAAAGCATCGAATCGAGCTTGCTGAACCTGATAATTCATCAGAAGCTCTTCAAACAGTTCAAGGACTTTTTCTGGTTGTTGATTGCTCAGATAATGGCGAACTGGCGCGGTATCCATATTAATAAGCTGTCCCAACATAGATCCCTCCTCATATACAAAAAAGATGCCATCACAGAAAATTCCCTTCTGTAATAAGCATCTTTGCTTATGTCAGTTTACTGACACTTTATAAACTTATTATAGCGCAATGCTGGCAGATATACAAGAGTGACACTCCTGGCAAATAAGCAAAAAAAGATGGGTAGAGTTATTTACTCTACCCATCTTTGCAATTCACTTATGGTTTTACTGTTTCTTTATAAACTTGTTTTCCGTTTTTGAACTCGATGATTACTGCACTCTTAACAGCATCATGTTTGTCATTAAGAGTTAAAGAACCAGTTACAGCTTGGTAATCTTTAGTATTAGCTAGTGCTTCACGGATTTTGGCAGGTTCAGCACTGTTAGCACGTTTAATCGCATCAACCAGGACGTATGCTGCATCATATCCAAGTACAGCCATTGCATCTGGAGCCTGACCATACTCTTTAGTATAAGCATCTACGAAAGTTTTTGAAGCTGGGCTCTGATCTTCAACAGAATAATGGTTAGTAAAGTAAGTATTCGTTAAAGCTTCACCACCAGCAATTTCAACTAGCTTTGGTGAATCCCAACCATCTCCACCAACAATTGGAACAGTGATTCCTAATTCACGAGCTTGTTTTGCAATTTTACCAACTTCTTCATAATAACCAGGAACATAAATCATTTCGGGATTTAAAGCCTTAATTTTAGTCAACAGAGTTTTAAAATCCTGATCTTTTTGCAAATAAGCTTCTTCAGCTACAATCGCACCGCCGCCTTTAGTAAAGGCTTCTTTGAAGAATTGTGACAAACCTTTGCTGTAGTCACTGGAATTATCAATCATAATTGCAGCATTCTTTGCTTTTAAGCTGTTAAGAGCAAAGTTAGCTCCTACAGTACCTTGAAACGGATCAATGAAGCAGACCCGGAAAACATTATCTTTTGCCTTGCCGGTTTTTTCATCAATTGTAACTTTAGGATTTGTTGTAGCAGCAGCTACGAATGGTATTTTATTTACTTCAGCAACAGTTGATGCAGCAATACCGTTAGAGCTGGTAGTAAAACCGGTTACTGCAACAACTTTATCTTGCGTAATTACCTTGGTCATAGCATTAGATGATTCTGAAGGTTCTCCTTTGTTATCGGCGACTACAGTTTGAATTTGTTTGCCAAGGACGCCGCCTTTAGCGTTAATTTCTTTAAATGCTAATTTAGCGCCATTTGCAGCCGATGTACCGAAACTAGCTGTATTACCGGTTAACTCGTATACTACCCCAATTTTAATCTCGTTGGAACTTGCGCCGCCACCGCCGCAACCTGCCACCAGGCTGGCGATCATGCTAAAAACGACCAATAAGCTAAATAGTTTGATACGATTTTGTCTCAATTTTTTCTCCCCCTCGATATACTTTGTAAATGGCTTTCGCTAAACTACACCACGACTATTGTGATCTCTCACCCCCTAAGCAACTTAGCGGAAAAGCTCCAATTTGCAAAAAAAGCTTTTGAAAGAGCGTAATATTACACTCTCTCAAAAGCTTCATCGCATTTTCATTATGAACTTATATCCACATTATAATTTGTATTTCTGAAAAATACAAGTGTTTTTAATTAGTATTTATCTTTCTCTATGATACAAAATGATATTTTAAGAAAAATTGCCTCTAATCCGGCTACTAGTTTCATGACTTGAGACTAATAGCCGCCGCAATACGCCCTGTAATTCCTTGCTCAGCACGATAAGAAAAAAACAAATCTTTGTTGCACGCTGTGCAAACTTCGCTAATAATAATATTTTGGTTTTTTACACCTATTTCCGATAACTGTTGCTGATTGGCAAGCCATAGATTGAGTTTCCATTTACTCTGATAGGGTTGTAGAATATCTGCCCAATTGACGAATTGTTCTTTAAACTGATTCGTTACTTGGCTATCCACTTCATAACAACACGGCCCAATCGATGGTGCAATTCCCACAAGACAATCCTCAGGCCTTGTTCCATATTCACTTTGCATAGCAAGTATGGTTTTTTGCGCTATTTTAGCCACGGTTCCCTTCCAGCCAGCGTGACTAAGGCCGATTGCTTTACGAATAGGGTCCAAAATTAACACTGGTACACAATCAGCGAAAAATAGCATTAAAGAAAGGTCCGGTTCATTGGTAATGAGAGCATCGGTCCCTTTAATCGCTGTTGCAAACTCACTTACGCCTTTTCCTGCATGTTGAGCACCAACTGCAACTACGTTTGCCCCATGTATTTGCTCGGCAGTAACAACCTTATTGTAGTCCACCCCAACAGCTTGACAGAATAATTTTCTATTTTGTTGCACTACATTCAAATCGTCACCTGTATGCAGTCCCAAATTTAACGATAAATAGGGACTTTTGCTTTCCCCGCCCAATCTTGTCGAAATAGCATGAGTACTTATCGTATGATCAAAATGAGAAAAAGAACCATACCAAACCTTACTTAACGCATAGTTTAAGGAAAAGCCCATTAAAGTTCCCCCTCTGGTTTTTGTTGGCATATTCCACACCTTATACAGCCTTTAAAACAGGGTATTGTGTACTGCTCGAGGCGCGATTTTTCCAGTTCTTGATATAGATATGCAGGTTCTAAACCAATATTGATAGGTTGCCACGGAAAAACTTCGTTTTCCAAGCGAAGACGATATAGATAAAAATCCTCGTGCAATCCGTGCTGTTTAAGTGCTTTTCTGAAATGCTTACTGCCACCTAGAGTATGTGCTGTTTGCAATGCAGCACCTAGCCTTCGGTCTCCACGCGACAATATTCCTTGTATGTAGGCTTCTTTAGGTGATTCAATCAGCAGTTCTATTCCTTTTGAATGGCGAAGCTCTGTTTGAATATGCTTTAACTTAGCTTCTACCTTACGCATTTCATCCATAGGTAACCACTGAAACGGAGTGACCGGTTTCGGAATAAACGGATTAATACTAAGTGTAAGCATTCCTTTGCTCCCTTGGCTCTCCATAAATCGTTTGACGTCTTTCGCCATTGTGACAATTGCATCAATATCATAATCTTCTTCAAAAGGCAGCCCAATCATGATATACAAACGGACATTGGGTATGCCAGCCTGACCAGCCAGGGCTATTGAATGAAATAAGTGCTCATCATCTATCCCTTTGTTAATAATATTTCGCATGCGTAAACTAGCCGCTTCTGGAGCTAGGGTTATTGTGCGTTGCCCGCTTGACGCTAAAGCAGTAACCAGTTTCTCGGTCAAAGAATCAGCTCTTAATGATGCAACCGACAAACCTAAGCCGAGTGCAATAATATTCGTACAGAGTTGATCAATATGAGGATAATCCGAAATAGCTGCCCCCATCAAACCAACTTTTTTACCTGCCGCTTTTGCTTGTTGAACTGCATCCATGATTTTTTCTAATGATCTGACTCTAGGTTCTCGATAACAATACCCAGCCATGCAAAAACGGCAATGGCGTCCGCACCCCCGTGCCACTTCAACTAAGTACATCCCCCTAAATTCAGTATCCTCTGTTAAAACAACAGTCTGGGCAGCATGCCGGTCAAGGTCTTTCACCCACCGCCGTTGAATGGTTTGAGGAGCGCCATCAGCATTCTCAATCTTTTTGATTGTACCATCATCTTGATAGTCATGGCGATAAAACCGGGGTACATACACGCCTGGAATATTTGCTAGTTCCAGTAATAATTCATTCCTGGATAATGCTTCGCTTTTCCCTTTATAATACTGATCAAGAAATTCATTAATCACTTCTTCGCCTTCACCAATAATAAAAACATCAATAAAATCCGCTAGTGGTTCCGGATTAAAGGTCGCACAAGGTCCACCAGCAATAACGATCGGATCATTGTCACCACGCTCTTTAGCCAAAAGTGTCACCTTTCCTAAAGAAAGAATTTTTAATATATGAAAATAATCCATTTCAAAGGTAATGGCAAACCCTATCAGTGAGAATTCATATAAAGACCGTTGGGTTTCAAGAGTCATAAGAGGGGTGTTTGTCCGAATGTATTCCTGTTCTGTCTTTTTATCAGGCATAAATATTCTTTCACAGGCGGTATCGCTGCGCTCATTAATTTTCTGATAAATAATTTGAAAACCCAAGTTAGACATGCCAACATGATATGTATTTGGATAAGCGAGAGCAAATCCATTCCGAGATCCTGGTGCAAATACCATGGCACCTTGCTCTTGATCTAATATTTTTTGCATTTGTTCCTTCAAATACCAAGACAATTAAAATCACTCCATCTGCACGATACGTAAATTAATGATAGTTTTTCCTGCTTAGATCATATTAATAATAAAAAAAACAGCTCACATACTGTTGTGAGCTCAAATAACTGCGCCGTAATTGTACCAATATGCCTAATAGAAACAGTTTATCGATCTCAAGGACCTTTATGAGCACGGCTTAGCTGCTAACATCTATAAATTATAATAAACTAAAGTTTGTACGCGTACAACAAGATTTGGTCAGCTAGGCATTACTACAAATAGATCTCAGTTCATCCCATAACACAACATGGCCACTCCTTAGTGAACTAGGCACATCAATTAATCTTTGATTGGTTGAACCCCGAAAGGCTAATCGCAAATCGCGTTTTTCAATTTGAAATGGCCCATCCACTAAAATATCTGTACGATGAAGAAGTTCTCTGACTTCACGCCGCTGAATGGACATTGCCAAAAGCTGCTCAAAGACGTAACCACTATATGTCACGATATTTAACCCTCTCGCCTTAATCTTTTCGGCAAGCAAAGCCAATGCCTTTGCCTGCAAAAAAGGCTCACCACCCGAGAAAGTTACACCACGAATCAGCTTCGCGGCAGCAACCATATTCATAATTTCATCTGTATGAATAATTTTGCCGCCTGCCGGATCATGAGTCTCCGAATTATGACACCCCAGGCAATTATGGTAACATCCTTGGGTAAAAATCACCAATCGAAAACCAGGTCCATCTACAACACTATCTTTAACGATACCAGCAATTCGTAAATCCATCTATTCATCACCCAAAACTAAGAATGTGAGACCCGTTCTTTTAATTCAATACATTTAGCATCATTAAATCGATCCATTGTACTCAAATACCCAGTAATACGTCTAACTCGTCTAATACTTGCGGTATGACATACAGGACAACTATCTGTATCAATCACACCTAGATAACCGCAGCCTTCACAGAAATCTACCGGAAAATTTACGCCTGCATAACCAATATCGCATTGCTTCATATACCGTAGAATTTCTTCAACAGCAGACAAATTATTAACTGGTGGAGCATCAAATTCAACATAGCTGATATGTCCTGCATTGGTATACTTATGATAAACTCCTTCTAATCTTATTTTATCATAAGCTCCAATTGGGTAGTTAACCGGAATATGAAAAGAATTCGTATAATAATCCTTATCAGTAACACCTGGTATTAGACCATATTCTCGACGATCCATTTTCACAAATCGACCAGAAAGCCCTTCTGCAGGAGTTGCCAATAAAGTGAAATTCAAGTTATGCTTTTCAGCTGCTTTATCTAATTTATTGCGCATAAAAGCAACAATTTCTTCACCAAGAGCTTGCGATTCTTCATTCTCTCCATGATGGTAACCAGTTAAGGCCAAGAGCGTTTCTGCCAATCCGATAAAACCAACAGACAACGAACCATGCTTAATAACATCTGCAATGTTATCATTAAATGATAGTTTTTCTGAGTCTAGATATAATCCTTGTCCCATTAAAAAAGGCATGTCTTTAACTTTAAGCTTGGCTTGAACTTGATATCGATGCAAAATTTGATCACAAGTTAAGTCAATTAAGTCAGACAAACTCTGATAAAACTTCATCAAGTCTCGCTCGGCTTTTATTGCTAGGCGCGGCATGTTGATTGTTGTAAAACTAAGATTCCCGCGTCCATCAGTCACTTCTGGTCCACATAGATTAGACATAACCCGAGTGCGACACCCCATATAACCGACCTGATCACCGTATGGCTTATTAAAGGAAGAATCCATAAAGCTAAAGGTTGGATTTAACCGCTGCGATGCGACTCGAATAGCAAGTTTAAATAAATCATAATTTGGATCACCAGGATTTAAATTGACACCTTCTTTAATCCTAAAAATGATATTAGGGAAAATTGGGTTTTCCCCACGTCCCAAGCCTTTTTCATAGGCTAAGAGAACATTTTTTGTCACAGTTCGGCCGGCTGGCGATATATCTGTGCCTATATTAAGGCTGGAGAATGGTACCTGAGCACCAGCGCGACTGTGCATACTATTTAAATTATAAATTAAAGCTTCCATGGCCTGATAGACTTCCTCTTCACTGGCTTTAGCCATAAATGGAGCCATATCACGGTCAAAAAAGGCAAAAGATTGACCACCATGCATATCATTCTGTGAACTTTGTAAAATAATAGCTGCTAATGCAGTGGCAGAAGCAGGACGCTTAGGTGCACGAATATGTCCATGACCATTATTAAATCCTGTCTGGAGGAGTTTTCCCAATGGGATTTGGACACACGTAAGCGTTTTTCCATAAAAATCAAGATCATGAATATGAATGTCGCCTTTAATATGTGCTAATGACATATTCTCAGGGATAAGCCTATTGAGATAATAAGCTTTACTGGCTGCACTGGCAATCTGAAGCATTTTAGCAGATGGAGAATTTGACACATTTGCATTTTCCCGATTTGTTTCAACTAAAATATCAGCAACCGCATCCATAAGATCAGACTTTGCATCACGAATACGAGTGCGCTTGTCACGATGCAAAATATAGGCTTTAGCCGTTTTGGCATGACCTTTTTCAATCAAAATCTTTTCAACAGTATCTTGAACATCCTCAACACTAAATACTTTACCATTGTATTTCTGCTTTAAATATCTTAATACATCGAGAGTTAATTCAATTGCCAGCTGTTTATCCGCTCCACCAACAGCTTTCGCTGCCTTGAAAATCGCCTCAGTGATATTACCTTCATCAAACTCTACTTCTCGTCCATCCCGTTTTCTAATCTTTGTAAACATTATGATTCCTCACTTTTTAACAATGTCGCTTTCCGGCTTCTGTAAATTCATCAAATGCTCCAACTCCTGCATGAAATTATTGATATCAGCAAATTGACGATAAACTGAAGCAAAACGAACATAAGCAACCTGATCAACTTCTCGTAGATTTTTCATAACTAATTCTCCGATAGTTTGTGTAGGTATTTCTCGTTCCATAGAATTTCGAATATCCTTCTCAATCCCGTCTGCGATAGCTTCAATTGTATCAATCGATATAGGCCTTTTCTCACATGCTCTAATTAAACCGTTCAATAACTTATTTCGCTCAAAAATCACCCGTCGTCCATCTTTCTTTATGACCATAAGGGGAATTTGCTCAATCACTTCATAAGTCGTAAATCGCCTTACGCAAGTCAAACACTCCCGCCGTCTCCGTATGGAATTTCCTTCTTCTGCTGCTCGTGAATCAATAACTTTGCTTTCCGCACAACCGCAAAATGGACAACGCATTATCTACACCCCTTATTACGCCTTACGCAAATACTCATAAAAAGCTGATTCTAAAACGATCTATATATTGTATTTACTTACTACTATTACGCCATATCTTGTAGAAATCCTGCCATTAGATATCTAAAAATAAATCCTAGCTGCCGCCAAATGAAACTTTTATGAATGCAGCATATAGGCATTCGCAATGATCTCCAGTGTTCGCCAATTGATCTGAGGAAGGATATACAGTAAATGAAGCTCTGGGTTTCCTAACCGTCGGGTACATTTTCAGACAACAAAGGGATTTGCTAAAAATAAGCGAAGTAATTGCTATAGCTGATTTGCGATGAGCTGCTTAATTAACAAAAGCACTAGTTCTCGATAGTTATCAGAATGAATATTCACTTCTGTTTAACTAATAAAACATCACTAAATTTTCCAAAAGGGGGATAGCTATGAGCACTAATGATGACTGTCGCACCACAAATAAGCTGGCTGTTATCTTAATCCGAGGGTTCGTAATTGTGATAATTCTTGCACTATTTTTAAACACATACTTGTCAAGCAATAAGCCAACTCAGCCCGAATCCGAGATATCTCGCCAGTCACCCTCTGAAACTATACCTTTATCCAGCTTAAATATGACTCCTGACCAGTTTAAAGAGAAATTTAATCACTCCGCCGTTGACCTGGATAGCAATTTACGTATCAACACACTAACCATCCAATACGGTGTGGTCCAAAATATTTTTAGAGTGACGCTAACAAATAACCTCTCGATATTAGGGACTATTAACCCAGCAGATAGCAAGATAAGAAACATTACAGTCCTCGGTAATCCTACCGGAGCGTTTAGCGATACAGCAGATGCCTTGTTTGTCATTAATATTTTAATCCACACATTTGATCCTACTCTATCGAATCATGAACGTGAAGAAATATTTAAAGAAGTTTTTGCATCAGGTCCTAATGCCATTGGAACAAAAAGCATTATAAAAAACCAAAGACGCTATTTTTTTACTCGCTCAAGCGAACTTGGAATTATGTTTACAATCAGTAGTTCAAATTAATAGCAATAGAATGAACTGATTTTCCATTATTCAGTATAAAAAAATCTCTAACCTTTCTAAAATTTAGAAGGTTAGAGATTTTGCTTATTTATCTGTGGGCCTGGCATCAGTAAAAAAAGATGATTCTACTAGAATAACATCTGAACCAATTTTATTAATTTTTTCCCATGGGATTACTACATCTTCGTTACGTCCAAATAAACCAAGAAACTTACCTGTTCCCGGAACAACGATAGCAGTAAGCCGTCCCGTATCAACATCAATTTCAATATCAGTAATCGTCCCTAATCGTTTGCCATCAATAACGTTGATGACTTCTTTCATTTTAAGGTCTGATGTGTAACTGGTAACACCATCGTATCGATTATTACTCCTAAATTTCACGTACAACACCTCCACTATAGCATATGACAAGCTAATATGTTATAGCACGATAGCGGTGCAAAAAAGCTGATTTTTTATTGATCATTCGGTGTTACTATACAAAATTTAAACCGGACAGCATTAACAGCACTTACCATAATGCGAGCAAAATTTGCAATAGTTCGATACGGCGCTAGATTTAGGTATTGACTTCCCGTTGATTATATCTAAATACCGATAGTATAAATTAATAATTTCCTTTTCCGTTAGCAATGCGACCTTTACCCGTTTCCCATTACCAAAATATAAATAACCAAAATCTGCGACAACTCTTTTTTGTGTTTTTTGTAAAAGCAATTTATAAACTGAAAGCTGAATAATTTCCGCTCTATAAGCCTGTTGACCATTCCTACTTTTATAATCGCCAACGATGAGCCTTCCCTTATGATCAATCCAAACTACATCAGGAGTTCCACACAAAGGTACAGGTTGATTAATGGAAATAAATTTTTCAATCATGTATGGCGATAAATTACGATTTCTTCTTGCTTTTTTCCAGCAAAGAAATAGGGTAAGAACAATAACTAATAAAATCAGTGTCACTACGATCTCCTAACCTTGATAAAATACCGAATTAGGTTTTGCATTGGCTGAACTAATATTGGATACGTTTCTAATAAGTTAACGACAAATGGAGAGAAGAAATAATAAAAATTTATTATAACTCTGCCTGGAGCATGAGCCATAAGATGCTTATCACGAAACGACCTTAAATAGTTTGTTTCGGGTGCATCGATTCCAAACACCGCCGAAGCAATGAAACAGCGGCGATCCTGTCCGGAAATCCGGCGACTGAAAGCTTGATGCTCATCATTACCTCGTTTGATGTATTCTGCCGTTAATGAGTGATCCGCTCCAAGTTTATGATCTAAATAAGTTTGTTGTTCACACTTCCCGAGCTTAGCAAGCTCAGTGGCACTAACCGTACGCATGATGTCCCCCAATAAGAAGTTTACATATTCTATATATAATAATATCAGCTATTTGTCGAATAGAATATGATTTTTTTTAATTGCAACCTAGCCATTTAGCATAAGCTGACTGTCACCTTCGTTTAGACCAATGAATACTATGTATTAACTTAACATATCAAGTTGGTTGGAGGTGATGATGTGTCAGACGACAACCGCTACTGGGAATACGAATTACCCGAATATATCGACTGGGATGAAGATATACGTGATTCCGAATATGATGATCGTATCATTGTTAGTACGAGCTGCTATCCCTATAATTGTGTTCCTCGACATAACTGCTTCCCTCGGCAAAACTGCTTCCCTCGACAAAACTGCTTCCCTCGGCAAAACTGCTTCCCTCGACAAAACTGCTTCCCTCGGCAAAACTGCTTCCCCCGGCAAAACTGCTTCCCCCGACAAAACTGCTTCCCCCGACAAAACTGCTTCCCTCGGCAAAACTGCTTCCCTCGTAAATAAAAAACTGTTCTTGATTCAGAGTAGAAATAACGATCTGGTCTCTATCATAATTAGCGAAAACCCGGGGTTATACCAATTTATAGTATAACCCCGGGTTTTCGCTAATCTTTATCATTTCTTGATAATCAACCGCATTCTCATGAGCGCCAAAATTATATAATGCTCAAACAGTAGCCATCTTCAGTAACTATACATAATATAGAATAGTTATACCAATTATTTGGAGGTACTTGCAAATGCACGATATTATATTATTTACATTACTTACGATTGCTGCGATAATCGGCATCCCACTTTCATTTGTCTTCTTCTTTTTCCTATGTCCATATTTTTAAACTCTGCTTTACAACGGTTAATCATTTATAAGTTCTCTTTACTGCTCCTCTGCGTATGACACTTAGGTTCGGCGATCTCATGAGCAGTTTCTAAAAGTATCTGCTGGCGTCTCTTCATATCTGCTTTAATAAACATAGTAACTATTGATCTTTTTACTTTATCAGGCAGTTGGCTGGGATCATATTTCTTTCCCGCTTTATCAATAAAACCGCGAAAAATACCTGTGCATCTTTTTGCCATTTTTCCCCCTCCCATTCATCCATATGCTGACACTGATTGTACACTTGCCATTTTTGATTGGCAGTATTTCTAACTACCTAAAGCCTCATCAATCATATATACCAAACCACGTGTATAGTATTTAACAAGTATCACTTGGAGGTATTTACATGAATGCCATATACGTAAGAGTGTCAACTGAAGAACAGGCACAGAGTGGGTATTCACTGGAAGATCAACTGAAAGCTTGTCATAATCGCTTGTTGGCAATGGGATTAAGCGATACTTGCGAGTACATAGATGACGGGTACTCCGGAGAGTTTATTGACCGCCCAGCTCTTGATCGACTCCGGAATGATTTAAATACAGGATTAATCCAATCCATCGTGATTTATGATCCAGACCGAATGAGTAGAAATTTGACTGTACAACTTGTCTTAGCTAGTGAATTCGAGAAGGCAGGTGCAAAGCTTTATTTTGTAACAGGCGACTATGACGCAAGTCCAGAAGGCCGCTTGTTTTTTAATATGAAAGGTGCCGTATCTGCCTACGAAAAAGAAAAGATTCGTGAGCGCACTTCACGCGGCCGCCGGGCTAAAGCTCAAAAAGGTAAAATTGTTCTTAATTCTCATCCGTTTGGCTATGACTGGGATGCAGAAAATAGTATGTATATCGTCAATCAGGAAGAAGCTGCGATAGTTCGACAGATTTATGAATTATGTTTAACCAATAGCTGGGGTGCTCGAATGATCTCCTTAGACTTAGCAAAGCAAGGCATTAAAGGCTATAATAATCAGCCACTTTCACTCTCTACCGTTTCACGAATTTTATCAAAAGAAATGTATTATGGACAGCACTATTTATTTAGGCAACGAGTACGTAAGATTGCTCAGAACAAACGTGATATAAAAAATAATCCTCCCGAATTATGGATACCAGTAAAAATCCCAGCGATTGTATCGCATACTACTTGGCTAGCAGTCCAAGATCAGTTGCAGCGCAACAAAAAAGTCGCAAAGCGGAATACAAAACATAATTATCTGCTGCGTGGTGTACTATGTTGCGCCTTATGCGGCCGCTCTATGACAGCCTATTCTCGCCCAGGCAAACGTAAGCAGGGTGAAGAAAAACTATATCGATACTATTCCTGTATCTCAAAAGAATCAAACTCTTACGCTATCTCAGGTCATCGTTGTCAATGCCGAAGAATACCCGTAGAAGAATTAGAGGAAGCAGTTTGGGAAAGCCTTGTAGATATTGCCTGTGATCAAAAATTCTTAGATGCGTACTTTAACAAACATCATGCACCTGATTATTCCGCTGAACTGTCGTCTATTACACAAACACAGGAATCGTTATTGTCTAAGCGTGATGAGATAACTAAGTGGTATTGCAGCAACTTGATAGACAATGTAACAGCAGAGAAGGAGCTTCGCCTTATTCAAAAAGATTTAGAAGCAAACAAGGCTGCAAAATTAGCCTGCCAGGAAGCTTTTGACAAAATAAAAAAGCCAGCACTTTTACCGACTGATATTTTGAAAGCAACAACCTTTCAAGAAAAGCGTAAAATAATACTGAGCTTTCAATACCAAATTCATGCTGTTCGCTTAACTGATCACTTCGAATTCTGGTTTAAGGAGTAGCTTTTTTTGACATTTGCACTTCTTTCATCTTAAGGTCTGATGTCTTCAACATATTTCCGCCTCCCACGCTTGTTTCCTACATCATATGAAGCGGAGTTTTAAATGTGCGTTGCAATGATAGGATTTATCGGCGATTAATTAAATCCCATACTTCTGCAACTTTCCATTTTATTTCAATATTATCGGTAGCATTCTCATTCCTGCTTATAATGTTTGCATTGTCGGTAGGAACTGCAGCGGCATTGGTAATATCGATAAAACACAGGGGAGGAAACAAAACACACCACCAGTTCTTCCCCTCTGCATTTCCTATTAAGATTCGAACAGCTTCATATTTCCCTGCTGGGAGTACGAAATTACCATAAGATTTAACTGGAAAATCAAAGATACCAAATTCGATACTAACAGGATAATTTGCACCATTCTCGACAATAACATGTTGGGCAATATCAATAAGCTTGCTTTCATTCGCTACGACAACTTGCCGAGCATCCTCAGGTTCTGTCAAATGCTCTAACTGAGGTGCAAGATACGCAATAACCGCATCCCGAACTTTGAGCTTAAGCTGCTGATCCTCTGGCTTGTCGCTATTTGCTAAGACATGAAATCTGATTAATCCTTCTTGTTCAAACGAAACTGGAGCATTCTGTTTTATCTGTTCAAATAAAAACGCCCAGCCTAATAATACGAAGATTGAAATTATAGTAACAGGAACTAGTAAATTTCTCCTCAATGAACAAATCCTCCTCGTTATATATGTTTTCTCATATGGCTGAGTGCTGCTTTTTCTAATCGTGATACTTGAGCTTGAGATATTCCGATCTCTTCAGCAACCTCCATCTGTGTTTTTCCCTCAAAAAATCGCAATGTTAAAATATGTTTTTCACGATCACTTAATCGTCTTAATGCTTCTTTTATCGCAACACCTTCTAGCCAATTCATGTCTAAGTTCTTATCATCACTGATTTGATCCATAACAAATATCGGATCTCCGCCATCGTGGTAAATAGGTTCAAACAATGAAATAGGCTCCTGGATCGCGTCAAGCGCAAAAATTATTTCTTCCCGTTGTATTTTAAGCTCATCTGCTATTTCATTAATTGACGGTTCACGCGAAAATTTACTCACCAGAGAATCACGCACTTGTAGTGCCTTATAGGCAATATCCCTCATTGAGCGGCTCACCCTAATTGGATTATTATCACGTAAATAACGCCGTATTTCTCCAATAATCATCGGAACTGCATAAGTAGAAAATTTAACATTCTGAGAAAGATCAAAATTATCAATTGCTTTCATGAGACCAATGCAGCCAACCTGAAACAAATCATCAACATATTCACCACGATTATTAAAGCGCTGAATAACGCTCAATACTAATCGTAGATTTCCATAAATAAGTTGTTCCCGAGCAGACACTTCTCCGCCCTGCAACACTTCAAATAATTCACGCATTTTGCTTGCGGAAAGCACCGGGAGTTTTGCCGTATTTACACCACATATTTCTACTTTGTTTACAATCATTATTATGACCTCCCATAAGTTTCCATGATTTAATGCCACAAGAGAATTATTGCCATGCCTGGCAAGTTTTATTCACAAGTGATTGATTTAAAAAATGTAAACAAAATATGATGGCAAAAAATTAAAAGCTCTAGAAAATAAAAAAAACACCCTGCTTAAGGGTGATGTTATTTCACTATTCCATCCGGCTAATCTCTTTACGTAAGCGCTTTATAATTCTTTTTTCAAGGCGAGAGATATAAGATTGAGAAATTCCTAGCATATCAGCCACTTCTTTCTGAGTTCTTTCCACCCCTTCATCATTTAGACCAAAGCGCAATTCCATAATGCGGCGTTCCCGCCCCGATAGTTTGCTCATAGCTGCGTAAAGGAGCGTCTTATCGACTTCCTCTTCAACCGACTTATAAATGATATCGTTTTCTGTACCCAGTACGTCCGACAACAACAATTCATTGCCATCCCAATCAATATTTAGTGGTTCATCAAAGGAAACCTCAGCTCGTGTTTTACTATTGCGCCGTAAATACATTAATATTTCGTTTTCAATACATCGAGAAGCATAGGTTGCAAGCTTTATTCTTTTAATTGGATCGAACGTGTTAACAGCCTTAATAAGTCCAATTGTACCAATACTAACTAAGTCTTCAATTCCAACTCCTGTATTTTCAAATTTACGAGCTATATATACCACTAGTCGTAAATTTCTCTCAATAAATACACTCTTAACTGCTTTATCGCCTTTTTGCAAACAATTTAGTAAATAAATCTCTTCGTCATTACTCAACGGAGGCGGCAAAATTTCAGTACTTCCTACATAAAAAACTTCATCTGGTTTCAGTAATCTTAGCAGTTGAAGAACGGTAATGATCTTTATCTTAAAAAACAACTTTACGATTGGCCAATTTATGCGCATACGCCAACCTCCTCATTACTAACGATATTATTCACTACTAATGGATGTAACAATGCTGCATAAGTTCCATCACTAGACAAATGACCATTATAAATTGCTATAACGACTTCCGTGGATATACTTAGTCCTTTCTCCGTCATAACGGTTACTTTATCTGGTCTAAAGCCCAGTAGCATATTATTATGTCCTACAGCTTTATAAGGAATAATCTGTACCCGCTCCAACCAATCATGATCTTGGCACTTGTCTAAATTAGTCAACCAAACGTCAGCCTCATTTAAATTTAAGAAACTAAGCACCGATTCACTTAAAAGCATTTCTATTTTTGACCTCTCTACCAGCACTACAGGTTTCCGGCCTAGCACAGTATATAAACAATTTCCTGTATCCAACATGGAGACTAAATCAACCTGACGATCAGCATAATCTATTGTTACCTGATAAAAATTCAACTTTCTTGACATTCTGCTCATAATTCTTCGCATGACTACTAATACTAATACTACGCCTACCACCGTGCCTTTCACCAAACTGTCTAAGCTGATAGCAGTTAATTTCATATAGTTGAACTGTAAATAACTGCTGTTCTGCCAAAAATACAACCAGCCCACCACGGCGCCCCCCATAATAAATGATACGATATAAAAAATACCAACTAAAAGCAAATTGATGCGAATTGATCGAGCACCAAATGCCAGTAAAACTAACAATAAAGAAATTAATAGTTTAAAAGGAGCACTATGAAAATAGATGAACTGAGGCCACACCCCGCTTACAACATATACACCTCCTAATCCAGCAGCAATTAAAATACGCCAAACTTTATAAGAAATTCCAGCTGCCCACGCAGTAAGCAGCAGAAGGATACTATTCATCACAATATTAACTAATAAAAGGACATCAATGTAAACATTCATCGCCAAGACCTGCCCTATTCTCAACATGCTATTCATAACAATATATGGTGTATCTGGATGATTAATTCCAATTATAGCAAATCATTTTTTAAAAGTTTGTAAATTTATGGTAATCTATTTAATTATTTTAAAAACAAAAAAATAAAAAATACTGTTTGGCAGTTTGCCAAACAGTATTTTATGATAAAAATCATTACACGGCCACTTTAGTTTAACGCCGCATCCAGGTAGGAATGTCCAAATCACGCATCTTAAATGGTTCGATCGTAACTGGCTCAACTTTTCCTGATGGAGTTTTTGGCGGCCTAGGATCAAACCCTGTTGCGATAACAGTAACTCTTACCTCATCTTGAAATCTTTCATCAATAACTGCACCGAAAATAATATTTGCTTCTGGATCAGCAGCATTAGCAATAATCTCAGCTGCTTCATTCACTTCAAACAAGCCTAAGCTGCTGCCACCAGTAATATTTAATAGAACGCCTCTCGCCCCTTCGATGGACGTTTCTAAAAGAGGACTCTTTATTGCAGCCTCTGCTGCAGCCACGGCCCGATTATCACCAGTACCAATACCAATACCCATTAATGCAGATCCAGTTTCTGTCATGATCGTCTTCACATCAGCAAAATCTAAATTAATCAATCCCGGCACAGCGATTAAATCGGATATCCCCTGAACGCCCTGACGTAAAACATCATCGGCAATTCGGAAAGCATCCATAATTGAGGTTCGTTTATCAACGACTTGCATTAAACGATCATTAGGAATTGTTATTAATGTATCGACTTTTTCCTTTAACTTGGCAGTACCGCGCTCAGCTTGGCTTTGGCGACGACGCCCTTCAAAAGAAAATGGTTTTGTAACCACGCCGACAGTTAAAGCGCCGACTTCTTTAGCACATTCAGCAACAACAGGAGCTGCCCCAGTTCCTGTTCCACCTCCCATACCTGCTGTAACAAAAACCATATCAGCACCTTTTAAGGCTTTTATGATATCTTCTTTACTTTCTTGAGCTGCTTTCTCACCGACTTCAGGATTAGCGCCAGCCCCCAATCCTTTTGTAAGCTTCTCACCAATCTGGATACGATGTGGTGCCAAAGCATGAATTAAGGCCTGCGCGTCAGTGTTCACTGAAACAAACTCTACCCCTTGTAAGCCAGCTGTAATCATTCTGTTTACAGCGTTGTTTCCACCACCGCCAACTCCAATTACTTTAATATTAGCAAATTGATTAAAATCCATATCAAATTCAAGCATCGCAAAATCCTCCTTATAAAGTGAGACTTGATTCAATAGCTTCGATACTCTATTGAATCGTAGTTGGAACTGTCAGAAGCTTAACCACTCTGTCCTCAGCTATGTAAAATAGCAAAACTAGAATGGTATATTCATTCAGGTGAATTACTAAGATGTGTTGGCTTAAAAAAATGCTTAACCTTGGTCAACAAAGAGTTCCAAGCACCAGTACTTATCGTTTCAACAGATGTCTGCCTTGATTTCGCATAGCACATAATTCCATAACAGGCTGTGTTTACTGGATTTGAATATTCTGTCGGCAACGTACTAGGCACAACTTGAGTTACTGGCAAACCACCTATTTTCTCTAGACAATCGACAAAACTATTCATAGCTGAACAACCACCAGTTATATGAATTTTTTCTATGTTGACTTCAGCTAAAATAGGTTTTAAAGATTCGAAAACCAGCAAAACAATTTCTTCAACACGACTTTCAATAATGTTATATAAAAAATCGTATGGAATATTTTTATCAGTTGTTCCATTATCATTACAATCTAAAATAACTTCATGGCCATGCAAGCTCTTATCTAGCTTGGCATAGTAACGCTTAATTGCCTCAGCATGATTAAAATCAATACCGACTCCTTGCATGATATCAGATGTAATATAAGCCCCACCAAACGGCAATGAATAGACTTTAACGATTTGTCCATCATCATATACAACAATATCCGTAGTTCCAGCACCAATGTCTAAAATTAGATTAGACCGTGTTTGCAAATCTTTCGCTAATACCTGTCCTAGCACAACCGCATTTGACACAACTCCAGTGATCTCAAGTCCTGCAGTTTTTATATCACGTACAAATCCGTTAATGGTTGATTTAGGTACAGTGACAATTAAAACCTCTGCCTCTAGCTGCTTTCCATTTTGGCCTATAGGCGGCGTAACAAATACTTGACCATCAACCCGGAAAACTCTTGGTAATACGTGCAGAACTTCCAGTTCTTCCGGAACAGAAGTAAGAACAGCAGCATGACAAACCCGATCTAAGTCGCAAGCAGTTATGGTTTCAAGTGAATTTAACGATATATGTCCTACAGCACCGTGAGATTCTAGGCCCATTCCGCCAATACCAAGGTAAGCCTGGATTGTGTCATCATCAACAGTTACACATTCAACTGCTAATTTGAGAGACCTTATCAACATATCTGGATCAGTGATTGCTCCTTTTGAAAACCCATCGGTTGGTACGACACCATTTCCTGTAATTGACAAAACGCCATTGGTATCAATGATTCCAGAAAAAACCTTGATAACATCAGTACCTATATCAATAGCTAATAGATCTTGCTTACCCATAACCTGTCCCTCACAAATATTATGTTTCTTTCCATATGTTTCAACAGAATTACTATTTTCCCTTTTTTTGTTACAAAGAAAATATTAAGGTTTTAACAAATTGTACTTTAGTCCTACAAATAATCTCCATAAAATTCCAATAATATTGTCTTGTCAAAATTTCGCAGCACATAAAAAAAACAACTGTTTAACAACAGTTGTTCTCTTAATATTTTATTTTCGTAAAAAATATCGACGAATAATTGCTAAATTTTGAAATATACGCAATCCAAAGGCTAACAAAGCTACATAATATAAATCAATTCCTAGTCTTTCTCCCGTATAGACCAAGCCAGCTGCTAATAAAGCATTAGTAAAAAAGCCGGTAATAAATACAGTATTGTCAAAGCGTTCTTCTGCACCTGCTCTTAACCCGCCAAAAACAGAGTCAAGAGATGCCAGCAAGGCAACTGACATAAATTTAGCATATTCAACGGGTATGCTAATAGGAAATAAAGTACCAATAATAATGCCGACTAAAAGACCCGCGATAGGTAAAGCCACTATTTAGCAACCTCCTTAACTGGCTTGGCAAACTCAAAGCGGAAAGTACCCTTATAGGCTGGAACCAATACCTCATCTGAATTTTTTATATTGACTTGAATACCCCAAAATTGTAATGTTTCCACAACGCCCCCACGCATTTTTAATGCGTTCTCCAAAGTTTGAGGCTCACCAATTGCTCGTATATCATAAGGCGGTGAATAACGAGTATTATTGACCGACAAAGTAGGTCCAGCACATCTGATTTCTGAGCTCGCAATTAATCTTTGATCATTAATGGAGATTGCTTCAGCGCCAGCAGCCCATAGTTCATTGATCACCTTTAAAATGTCATCATCGTGAATTAAATATAAATTAGGATTCTCACCTGGTTTAGAAGGCCTCTTGCTATCATCAATAGTGACAATTACACCCGGTCCTTGTAAAGCGACCACGCCAGCCCCAATTTTAATCAACTCTGATTCTTTTGATCCGCCGATAACGCTAGAAGCTTGACGCAGAGTGTGTACTTCATTTAATAGTGCATCACGCTCCTTTTCAGTTTGATTTAAACGTTGAGACAGGTCTTCAATTCGCTGAAAAGGAACAGTAGAACGAATATCTTGAGTTGTTCGAAACTGAACCGCAAGCATTATCCCCAGAACTACGCAGACCAAAGCAATTGCAGCTTGTCCTTGCCTAACAGCTAGCATTTTACCATATCCTTTCTTTATTGCTTAAATTTTATAAATGGTGCAGAGTAATTTAAATCAATATACTCAACAACCAGATTGCGATCATGAATTTCCTTTAACATATCCTGTGTTAGCTTGGCTTTCTCTAGCAGTCTTTCTGCAGACCCAATACGAATCTGAATCGAATTATTGGTATAAGCAAAAATTTGACCAGCATTGATGTTAATCTCTGATAATTGATCTAAAGTTTCTTCATCAAAATAAGCTAAAAAACTTAAAATATTGATAATTGACTGATTTTGCACTTGATCGGCGATATAGCCATTCTCCAGTCTTACACCAGTAATCATTGGGACTCGCACTTTCTTTAAGTTTTTATAAGCAGCCAATACGATACCTTGCTTATCCAGTTCAACAAAACCATAACTGCTGGCAACATAGGCTAACGGTTTTCGCTCATTAATCGTTACAACGATCGTATTAGGAAATTTGCGAGAGATTTCTACCTGAGCAATCCTAAGATCTCGCGAGAGGCGTTCTTTTACTTCTGTAATACCCAATCGGAAAATATTACTATTCTCCGGAATGTTTGCTACCGCATAAATCTCTTCGTTAGACATATATTTGTTACCTTGAATCACTATCGAGCTAACATTAAAAAACGAAGAATTAAGAAATAAAAAACCGGTAATAAGCACAAATAATACCATCAACAGCCCTGAAAACAAACGCTTGGGAACTGGCTGCCGTTCCTGCGGCCTATATTCCAATCCTTTCGGTTTGAGCATTAAACCCCTCCATTATGGTATCATTCTATCACATCAGTAATTATACACCAGCTTTAGTCATAAGATAAACTAAAAAAAAAAAGGCAGCATGCCATAGCTGCCGGCAAATATTTAATTTGTCGCCGCCAGTAACAGTCGCTCACATAAGTCGGAGAAACTGATTCCTGCGGCAGCAGCAGATTTTGGCACTAGACTGGTTGCCGTCATGCCAGGTATTGTGTTCACTTCCAGCACGTAGGGGTTATTATGTTGATCGATCATGATATCAACTCTAGCAATACCTCTACACCCTAAAATTAGAAAAGCGTTTAAAGCTGCCTGCTCTACAGCATGTATTGTACCTTTATCCAGTCTTGCTGGAATAATATAATCGGTAGCCCCTTTTGTATACTTTGAACTATAGTCGTATTTACCTGAATGAGGCACTATTTCGATGATAGGTAAAGTCTTTGGATTAGTGTCACCCCAAACAGCTACTGTAACTTCTTTCCCTTGAATAAATTCCTCAACTAAAATGTTCGCACTATATTCAAACGCTTGCTCGACAGCCTGAGCCAACTGATCTGGGCATTCCACAATAGTAACTCCGATACTAGATCCCTGCGCAGCAGACTTTACAACAACGGGAATACTAAATTCTGCTAATATCTCACTCACAAGGTCCCGCTTAATATCATTTTTACTATATAGCTTTGAACGTGGGGTCGGAATACCAGCCGATAAAAATAGTCTTTTCGAAATTGCTTTATCCATGGCCATGGCACTGGCTAAAAGGCCCGATCCGGTATAGGGTATGCCAATTAAATCCAATGCTCCTTGCAAAACACCATCTTCCCCATAACGACCATGAATGGCATTAAATACTATTTCAACTTGGTTTTCTTTAATCTGTTCAAAAAGCTTATGTGGTATTAAATCTATCCCGATTACCTGATACCCTTTTTCTTGTAAGGCACTAACAATAGCGCTGCCGGTATTTAGGGAAACTTCTCGCTCATCTGACGGTCCGCCCATTAATACTGCTATCTTTTTATTCCTCATACTTTATCCTCCAAATTCAATTAGACCGGATGATGCGGGCGCCTAAGCTCTGTAATTTCAGCTCTAACTGTTCATAGCCACGATCAATATGATATACCTGCTCTATTTCCGACACTCCTTGTGCAGCAAGAGCAGCTAATACTAAAGCACCGCCAGCCCTAAGATCAGGAGCAGCCACAATAGCACCAGTCATTTTGGGAATACCTCGAATGATTGCAGTACGGCCTTCTACTTTAATCTTAGCCCCCATGCGAGTCAGTTCGTCTACATGCTTGAACCTATTTTCGAAAATCGTTTCTGTTATGATACTAGTTCCCTTAGCTACAGTCAATAATGAAAGCATTGGTGCCTGCAGATCGGTAGGAAATCCAGGAAACGGCAGTGTTTTAATATCGACTCCTCTTAGTTCTCCAGCTCTGATACGAATGTAATTACTGGCTGCAGTAATATGCGCACCAATTTCTTCAAGTTTATCAGTAACTGAAAACAAATATTCTGGAGAAATATTCTCAACCGTCACATCTCCTTGAGTGATTGCACCGGCAACGAGAAACGTTCCAGCCTGGATTCGATCAGGCATAATAGTATGCTCTGCAGAAACCAGCTTTGACACACCCTCTATTCTAATAGTATCTGATCCGGCACCGATAACCTTAGCTCCCATTTTGTTAAGGAAATTTTGCAAATCAACAATTTCCGGTTCTCTAGCTGCATTGCGTATAATCGTAGTACCTTTTGCCATTACTGCAGCCATCATTGCGTTTTCAGTTGCTCCCACACTTGGAAAATCAAAATGAATTTCAGCACCATTTAAGCTTGCTGCTTCAGCGTCAATATAACCATAACTTTCCTTGACTTTTGCCCCAAGCTTTTCAAGAGCTTTAATATGTAAATCTATTGGTCTGGGGCCAATTGCACACCCACCGGGGTAAGATACTCGCACTTTCCGAAATCGCCCGAGTAGTGGTCCCATTAAAAAAACTGATGCCCGCATCTCTCGCATAAGATGCTCAGGTATTTCTTGTTTGCTTACACCCGTAGTATCAATAATTAACGAAAGGCCTTCTTGAACAATTTTAGCCCCTAGTAAAGCTAAGATTTCTTGCATCGCTCGAATATCACTTAATTGTGGTACATCATGAAGGATGCTAACTCCTGAACAAAGCAGCGTTGCTGCCATAATTGGCAGCGTAGCATTTTTAGCTCCGCCAACCCGGATATTACCAGTAAGTTGCACTTCTCCCGTGACGACAAACTTTTCCATCGTCTTCCCCCCTAAGAAAAGCACAATCACCCATAAAGAAAATAAACAAATCTAATTTAGACCTTCTATTATGATCGTTTAACTAGAGTTTCAACCAACTCTTCGCCAACTAGATAAATATTGCCAGCCCCCATTGTCATGACTAAATCGCCAGGCTCGACGATTTCACTCAGGTAACGAGCTATTTTATTTTTATCCTGAATGTAGACCACTTTATTATCTGTTTGACTCTCGACCTCCTCCTTAAGTACCTCACCATTTATCCCCAGTATTGGTTCCTCGCCAGCTGCATAAACATCTGTCAAGACCAGGAGATCAGCAGCAGTGAAAGCCCCGCCAAATTCTTTACGTAGAAATTTTGTCCGCGAATAACGGTGGGGCTGAAACACACAAATAAGACGTTTAGGTTGTGTTTGACGAGCCGCTTGCAAAGTAGTTGTAATTTCAGTAGGATGATGAGCGTAGTCATCGACCACCCAAACTCCGTTTATCCGAGCTTTAGTTTGAAAACGTCTTTTTGCACCATTAAATAAAGCCAAACCTTCTGCAATTTGATCAAATTTCAAACCGATATTTCCGCCTACGGCAATTGCCGCAAGAGCATTGGCAACATTATGCTTCCCGGGAATATTTAATTTAATAGTTCCTAATAATACTTCTTCTCGATAGACATCAAATAGAGTGAGAGCACCTTGAGTACGGACATTTTTCGCCATGTATTCAGCTGGATAATCTACACCATAGGAAATATATGGACGTTCTATCGTGGCTGCTATATCACGTACATGAGCATTGTCAAAGCATAATACTGCTAAACCGTTATTTACAGGAAGCTTAAGTAAAAACTCTTTAAACGTATGTAAGATGTTCTCCATGGTTCCATAAAAATCCATATGATCATTCTCAACATTGGTGACTACAGCGATATGCGGAGCAAGTTTCAGAAAAGACCCATCACTTTCATCGGCTTCAGCAACCAAAAACTCGCTTTTCCCCAGCTTCGCATTACCGCCAAGATAATCTAAATCACCGCCAATGATAATCGTGGGATCAACACCTGATTTTTCTAGCATAATCGCTATCATCGAAGTCGTTGTTGTTTTACCATGTGCCCCTGCAACGGCAATGCCTTTTGAGCAATTCATGAGCTGAGCAACGATATCGGAGCGATGAAAAATGTGAATTCCCTTTTCTTTAGCAATAACTACTTCTGGATTACTGGCAGGAATAGCTGTAGAAACAACAATTGCCTGACTATCCCGAACGTTTTCCCTGCTATGGCCAATATAAATTGTCGCTCCCATTTTTTCCAACCGATCAGTAGTCTCAGATTTATTCAGATCAGACCCAGAAACTTGATATCCTTGTTCTACTAATATTTTTGCAATTGCGCTCATGCCGGCACCACCGATGCCAACAAAATGAATATGTTTTAAATGATTAAGCAAAAAATTTTCTCCCCTTTCTTGCGCGCTGCATAATCTAGTTTAATGTGTATGTTATTGTATGCACACCAATTATCGAGTGTTACACCTTAATTTCAGCGCGTTTTGCTAAGTTTATTGCCATACGAGCTATAGTTTCTGCAGCTTCCGGGCGCCCCAGCTGCTTGCTTGCATTAGCCATCATAGTAAGTTTATCTGTATCATATATAAGTTCATTGATGCATTCTAACAATTTAGTTCCGTCTAACTCGCAATCCCTTATTACGACAGCGGCGCCTTGACGCTCCATGACCCTTGCATTAAACTCCTGATGGTTCTCCGCAGCATGTGGGTAAGGAATAAGAATGGCAGGTATGCCAAGTGCAGTAATTTCTGCTAAACCAATTGCACCTGCTCTAAAGATTGCTAGATCAGCAACAGCTAAAGCTTTAGGCATATCATAAAGGTATGGTTTAATGCTAATATTGCCAGTGGTTCCAATATCTATACCCATTTGCATTAAATTTCCAACTATGCCATTATACTCATTTTTTCCTGAAACATGCAATAGTTGAATATCCTGATTTTTAGCGAAATACTGGTGAACGTGCAACATCGCATTATTAATACTTCGAGCCCCTCGACTCCCACCTGAAATTAAGATTGTTCGTTTACAGGGATCTAAGCCCAATTCACTTAGGCCTTGCTCACGCGTAGCAGTCATCACTTCGCCTCTGATCGGGTTACCGGTAAAGACAACTTTTCCACTGTTCTTAAAGTATTTGTCAGCATCAGCATAGCCAACAGCAATTTTATCAACAAATTTTGCTAATATTTTATTCGTAATCCCTGGTATAACGTTTTGCTCTTGAATCATGGTCGGAATTCCCATAAGACTAGCTGCTAATAAAACAGGGCCGCACACATAGCCGCCTGTCCCAATTACAAGGTCTGGTCTGAATTCGCGAATTATCCTGCGCGACTCCCAGACACTGCCAAAAGTTTTAACTATTGTAACGACATTTTTAAACGATAGACTTCGAGCAAAGCCACGCACTTCAATAGTGGAAAAAGGCAAGCCTTCTTTAGGAATGAGATCGGCTTCTAATCCCTCTCGAGTTCCAACATATAATATTTCACACGAACTAACCAGGCTTTTTATCGTATTAATCAAAGTAATAGCGGGGTAGATGTGCCCACCTGTGCCCCCGCCAGCAACAATTATCCGCATCCCTAACGACGCCTCCTATACATGGCTATTGATGTTGCCAATGATTCACTTTAGACTGACATATCTAGATATATTCAATAAGATTCCTACACCAGCTAGAGTAAATATCAAGGCTGAACCGCCAAAACTAAGAAATGGTAAGGGTATTCCTGTAACAGGCATAGACGCTGTTACTACCGCAATATTCATCAAAGCCTGAACCATAATCATTGTAGTAAGCCCTGTGGCTAATACACTCCCATAGATATCTGGTGCCGAAATAGCTACCTTCAATC